>CAZPVE010000115.1:0-3940 GCA_964589925.1 uncultured Aurantimicrobium sp.
GAAAAGCGAAGTCTCAAGCGCTCCGCTGGAATTTGGGGCCTCTGGGGCCTCGCAATCGCCGCCGTTATCTCGGGAGACTTCTCGGGCTGGAACTTCGGCATCGACTTTGCTGGCTTCGGCGGAATGCTCATCGCATTCGTCGTTGTGGTCATCATGTACTACGCGCTCATCTACAGCGTGGGTGAAATGGCCGCTGCCATGCCCCACACCGGTGGTGCCTACTCGTTCGCTCGATCGGCCATGGGTCCCTGGGGTGGTTTCATCACGGGTGTCGCCGAAACCATCGAGTACGTTGCAACCACCGCCGTCATCGTGTTCTTCTCGGCGTCTTATGCCGACAGCATCGCCGCGACGCTTTTCAACGTTCAGCTTGCTGATGGTGCGCACGTTCTCCCGATGTGGCTCTGGTACGTCATCTTGTACGCGGTATTCATCGTGATCAACTGGATTGGCGCATCGCTCTCGTTCAAGTTCTCCATTTGGGTTTCGTTCATCTCGATCGCCATCCTCGTGGTGTTCTTTGCGATGACTCTCTTCACGGGTTCGTTCAGCTGGGACAAGCTGTGGGACATCCCCGCAGACGCTGGTCAGTCGACCTTCCTGCCGCACGGCGTGCTGCCGATCATCTTCGCGATTCCGTTCGCGATGTGGTTCTTCCTCGGTATCGAGGAGCTGCCGCTGGCTGCTGAAGAGTCTCACAACCCCGCCAAGGACATCCCCAAGGCTGGTCGTACGGCTCTGCTGACCCTGGTTATCTTTGCCGCCCTCGTGCTCTTCCTGAACACGGGCGTCAACGGCGCTGCCTCGACCGGTAAGGCTGGCGAGCCACTGCTCGACGGCTTCCGTGCGATTCTCGGTGACGGTGGAGCTCAGCTCGCTGCAGTCCTCTCACTCTTCGCTCTGATTGGTCTGCTCGCTTCGCTGCAGGGCATCATGTTCGCCTACGGACGCAACATGTACTCGCTCTCGCGTGCCGGCTACTACCCCAAGTTCTTCTCGCTGACGGGTAAGCGTCAGACCCCCTGGGTCTCGCTCCTCGTGGGTGCCGCGATCGGATTCGTCGCTCTCGTCATCGTGGATGCTCTGGGTGGTGCTGCAAGCACGAGTGGTGCCATCGTTCTGAACATCGCTGTGTGGGGTGCTGTTATCTCCTACGTGATGCAGATGGTGTCATTCATTGTGCTCCGCGCTCGTTTCAAGAACGCCAACCGTCCTTACAAGAGCCCGTGGGGAGTTCCCGGTGCTGTTATCGCTGCGGTGATTTCGGTGCTGATCTTCATCGGCTTCCTCTTCAACCCGGCCTTCACCCCGGCCATCATCGCCATTGCGGTGGTTTACGTGGTGCTGCTGCTCGGCTTCGCCCTGTTTGGCCGCAACCGACTCATCCTCTCGCCTGAGGAAGAGTACGCACTCAGCGGTGGTCAGCACGGTGACCCCGAGAAGGAAGGCTACGGCGGATCCGTCGAGGCTGAAATTCTGGCCAAGGACGGCGTCGACCCTCAGTAGGTTGATTCGTTGATTGCAGTGTGGGCGGGCCTTCGGGCTCGCCCACACTCTTTTGTTGCGGGTCTAGGGTGTGAACATGGCTGCTAAACCTTCCCTGACGAATCTTGCCGACGAGCTCCGGTCAGCCCAGCTCGAGGTCGGCGGCAGCTACGCCTGGCGCCGCCAGCAACTCGAGGGGTTGCGGCAGATGCTTCGCGATCGTGCACCTGAGTTTGAGCAGGCCTTGCTGACCGACTTGGGCAAGAACCCCGTGGAATCTGAGATCACGGAAATTGGTTTTGTCCTGGCCGAAATAAGCCACGCGTTGCGCCACCTGAAAAAGTGGATGCGCCCCTCGCGTGTGCACGTGCCGATGTCGTTGTGGCCGGCCAGAGCGCACACAGTGAGCGAGCCCCTGGGCGCCGTGCTCATCATTTCGCCGTGGAATTATCCGCTGCAGCTTTCTCTGGCACCCTTGGTCGGCGCCTTGGCCGCGGGCAATGCCGTGGTGCTCAAGCCGAGCGAGATATCGCCGGCCACGAGCGCCGCCCTCGCCGAGTTCGTGCCGCAATACCTCGACGCAAGCGCGATACGAGTGGTGGAGGGTGGCCCACTCGAAACGACTGCTTTGCTGAGGCAACAGTGGGATCACATTTTCTACACGGGAAACGAGGTGGTTGCCGGAATCATCGCTACTGCGGCGGCCAAGCACCTCACACCCACCACCCTCGAATTGGGCGGCAAGTCGCCCACCTTCATTGATGGCACCGCGAACCTCTCGCAGGTGGCCAAGCGCCTCGCGTGGGCAAAGTTTGTCAACGCGGGCCAGACCTGCGTGGCCCCCGACTATGTGTTGGTGACCCCCGATGTGCAAGACAATCTCGTTGCGGCCCTCAAGCAGGCTCTTGCAGAGCTCTACGGAGCCGACCCCCACGAGAGCGCTGACTACGGGCGCATCGTGTCGTCGAAGCATCTCGCTCGATTGAAGGCGGTGATGCCCTCGCGCGGCATCGTTATCGGCGGCAAGGTCAGCGTGATCGACAAGTACATCGCGCCAACGGTGGTCACTGGCGTTCAGCCCGGTGACCCGATCATGCGTGACGAAATCTTTGGGCCGATTCTTCCCATGCTGACGGTTGCCAACGCCCACGAGGCGATCGAGTTCATCAACTCTCGACCCAAACCGCTCGCGCTGTATGTGTACAGCAATGACCGTGGGGTGCGGCGTGCTTTCGAACAGCGCACCAGCTCGGGTGCCCTCGACTTCAACGTGGGCTTGGCGCACATGAGCGTGCCCAACCTCCCGTTTGGTGGGGTGGGGCTCAGTGGTAGCGGCGCCTATCACGGCAAGCGCTCTTTCGATGTGTTCAGTCACGAGAAAGCGGTGTTCAGCAAATCGCTAACTCCGGATACCTTGACGCTCATCTACCCGCCGTACACTTCGAGCAAGGGGCGACTCGCGCGGGGTCTGCTGCGACGCATTTCTAGGTAGGAATTCATGTCTCTCGATGCCAACGGCAACTTTGCCGGCAATCCACAAACCATGCCGATTCCCACGGCTACACGAATCGAGACTGACTCTCTCGGGTCGGTCAATGTCCCCGAGGATGCGCTCTGGGGTGTCCACACGGCACGAGCGCTCGAGAACTTCCCGATTGCCCGTCGTCCGATCTCTGTCTTTCCTGAGCTGATTACCGCGTACGCGTGCGTGAAGCAGGCGGCTGCTCGTGCCAACGCCGAGCTCGGTGACCTCGACCCGGCGCTGGCCAAGGTCATTGACGATGTGTGCCAAGAGATCATTGATGGCCAGCTGCATGAGCAGTTTGTCGTCGGTGTCATGCAGGGTGGGGCCGGAACATCCACCAACATGAACGTCAACGAGGTCATTGCTAACCGTGGCCTCGAGATTCTCGGCCACAAGCACGGTGAATACGAGTATCTGCACCCCATCGACGATGTGAACCGCAGTCAGTCGACGAACGACACCTACCCGACCTCCGTCAAGCTCGCGCTCGCTTTTGCCTTGCAGCCGTTGCTGACCCAGCTCGAACTGCTCCGCGATGCCTTCACCGCGAAGTCGGTTGAGTTCCAGCACATCCTCAAGGTCGGTCGCACCCAGCTGCAAGACGCCGTACCCATGACACTCGGCCAAGAGTTCCACGGCTTTGCCACCACACTCACCGAAGACATCGACCGACTGCGCGAAACCATCTGGATGCTCTGCGAAGTGAACCTCGGAGCCACCGCAATCGGCACCGGAATCACCGCCAACCCGGCATATGCCGCCAAAGTGGTCGAGCACCTCGCAGCCATCACCAAGCTCAAAATCACCTCGGCGCCCGACCTCATTGAAGCCACAAGCGACGCCGGCGGATTCATGTCATTCAGTGGCACGCTCAAGCGCTCCGCCATCAAGCTCTCCAAGATTTGTAACGACTTGCGTTTGCTTTCGTCT
>CAZPVE010000116.1:0-3908 GCA_964589925.1 uncultured Aurantimicrobium sp.
CCCCTGACCCCCTGCATGCCATGCAGGTGCGCTACCAGCTGCGCCACAGACCCGTTCTTCACTACTTTCGCAACGAAACTCTAGATTACTACATCAGTCGAGCGGTTCCGAACGCACGTCGAATGCCGGCAGTGGCACGACGGGACAGTCCTTCCAGAGGCGCTCTAGACCGTAGTAGAGCCGATCCTCCTCGTGGAACACGTGAACGATGAGGTCACCGAAGTCCATGAGAACCCAGCGCCCCTCGGCTTTGCCCTCTCGGCGCAGAGGCTTGATGCCACTGGCGATAAGTTGGTCTTCAATTTCCCCAGCGATGGCACTCACATTGCGCTCATTACGGCCGCTGACAATAAAGAAGACGTCGGTCAGGGGCAGCGGCTCGGAGACGTCGAGTGCCACCATGTCCACCCCACCCTTGTCGTCGGCTGCTTTAGCAGCAATGGCAAGGTGCTCGAGAGCTTTTTCGGTGGCAGTCACGTAGGAGTTGATCTTTCGTCGGTGTTAGAAAACGCGCAGGAAGTAGTTGGCGATGAACAATCCGACGACTCCGACAGCGAGTACGGCCGCCGCAATGGCCAAAATCACGGGGAGCTTCTCAGAGCTTCTCTTGGGCACAGTCACGGTAACCGCGGTGCCGGAGAACGCACTCACGGCCTGCGCAGCGCTGACCGGAGCCAATTCTTGCCCGGCGGTGAGGTCTTCTTCCTCATCAACGTCGGCACCCAGATCAAGATCTGAGGTGTTCACAGGTGAACTGGATGCTGAACCGTCAGCAGTTGGCACGAGCACTGGAAGAGTGATCTGACCCGTAATGACAATCTCACCCGTTTGATTTAACGCCGCGATTACGTTGGGGTCTTCTTCGGGGAGCGTCGGCAAGACGAGGGCGTGACTCGACGTGGGAATGACACCGGTCGAGGTTGTCGAGATGGTGAAGGGCTCTGACTCAACAACAACGTCGTCGTGATCGTCTCGCTGGTCGATGACGACTTCTTCGATTTCAACGGGCGCCAGGTCGATCGGAACGACTTCTTCGTCTTCCTCGTCTTCCTCGTCTTCCTCGACTGCAGGTTCGGGGCCATCGGAGGCTTCGACAACACTTTCAGTGGCTTCGACTTCGACGGGGTCTTCAACTTCGATGGGGTCTTCAACTTCGATCGGCTCGACGACCTCTGTGATGGGCTCGATGACCGGAATCTCTGCGGTGCGTCGCTGTTCGAGACTCATCTCGTCACGTCGGGTCATCATGGGCGGAAAAACGCTTGCAGCTGGCTTCGCCTCGTCGGTGGGTGCCACCGGGTCGGCAGGGAGGTCCTCCGAGACGTCCTCCGGGGCTTCCACCGGGGCTTCCTCGGTGACTTCCTCATCAGCAGGAGCCTCGACGACCTCGGCCGCGGGCGCACTTTCTGGCTCTGGCGCTTCTACCGGGCGAATGACCGGAATCGCTCCGGTCAGAGCCTGAACGTCGCCCGTTGCGTTGAACGCGGCAAGCGCATCCTCGGGATTGATTCCCTTGGCCTCGAGCTCGCGGCGGGCACGACGCGAGAGATCACCGTAGGGGTTGAGAAGTCCCGAAGTGCCTGTCTCGTCGCTCACGCGTCTCTCCGATAAAGATGATGTTGCTCGATGTATTCGAGTACCGGCGACGTCACCATGAATCTCACCGGACGGCCGTATCGCAAACGATCACGGCAGTCAGTTGACGAGACATCAATGCCAGGTACTTCTAGCAATGTTACGGCACCAGCAGGAGTTTCCTGGGCGCGCGGCTCATGTCCCGGACGAGCCAGACACACCACATGGGCCAGCGAAAATATGCGCTCAAAGTCTTTCCACGTGTGGATGTTGTTAAGCGCGTCGGAGCCAAGCAGCAGAAAGAGGTCGGCGTCTGGGTGCAATGACCTGAGATCCGTCAGGGTGTCGACGGTGTAGGTATTGCCGCCGCGGTCAATGTCAACGGTGCTGACGCGAAACTTCGGTTCGGATGCCGTTGCCAGGCGAACCATTTCCAAGCGGTGCGAAGCGTCTGTCGATGGAGTCTTCTGCCAGGGATTGGCGGAAGGAACAAACACCACTTCCGAGAGGTTCAGGGCGTGCAGCGCCTCGGCCGCGACGACGAGGTGACCGACATGAATCGGATCAAAGGTGCCCCCCAAGACACCGATGCGGCGTCGTGTGGCAGCAACAGCCATTGGCTAGTGGTGTCCGCCGCTGTGGTCAGACTTGCTCGACTTGTGCGAGTGGCGGTTGGCGACGTCGCGGTAGGTGTACATCGCGAGACCCAAGATGAAGAACGTTGAGAGGGCAACGATGCCAAATACAGGTGCAGGCCACACGAGCGGGTGCAGGGTTTCGCCTTCGGCAATTACGGAAAGAACTGACATTTCTTCTCCAGGTAGGTCGTTGAAAACAGTTTACTTGCGAATCTGGCCGGCACCGCGAACGAGCCACTTGGTGCTGGTGATTTCTTGCAGCCCCATCGGGCCACGCGCGTGAAGTTTCTGGGTGGAAATCCCGACCTCGGCACCGAAACCAAACTCGCCACCATCAGTGAATCGAGTGGATGCATTCACCATCACGACGGCCGAATCAACCTCGGCCAAGAACTTCTCGGCGTTGCCGACATCGTTGGTAATGATGGATTCCGTGTGGTGCGTGGAGTATCGACGGATATGCGCGATGGCGTCATCAAGCGTAGGAACGACCTTCACAGCGATGTCCAGCGAGTAGTACTCCTGGCCAAAATCTGCCTCAGTTACCGGAACGCTGTCGGGGAAAATCGCACGAGTCAGGTCACACCCGTGGATAGTGACGCCGGTTTCGCGCAGTTTCTGAAGAACGGATGGCAAGACGCGCTCAGCCGCCGACTCGACAACCAAGAGGGTCTCGAGGGCATTGCACACGCTCGTGCGCTGCGTCTTTGAGTTGTGGACGATGTCAATCGCCCAGTCGAGGTTGGCGGTCTCATCAATAACCACGTGAACAACCCCGGCACCCGTCTCAATGACAGGAACCTTCGACTCCATCACGACGGTGTTGATCAAGTCAGCACTGCCACGAGGAATGAGGACGTCAACGAATCCACGCGCGGCCATGAGCGCCTTGGCTCCTTCACGACCGAATTCGTCAATGGTCTGGACTGACTCGCGAGGCAGACCGACGCTGGCGAGGGCATCCTGAATCACAGCGACCAGAACTCGGTTTGAGTTTTCGGCCGCGGATCCACCGCGAAGAACAACGGCGTTTCCGCTCTTGAGCGCAAGAGCAGCGATATCGACGGTCACGTTGGGTCGAGCTTCATAGATGGCGCCAACGACACCGAACGGCACGCGAACCTGGCTGAGGTGAACGCCATTGGGCATGTCCATGCCGCGGACAACCTGCCCCACGGGGTCGGTCAGCTTGACGATGTCACGAACGGCCGCAGAGAGGCCACGAATGCGCTGTTCGTTGAGCAGAAGGCGATCGAGGAGACCGTCTCCGATGCCATTCTTGCGACCAGCGTCGAGGTCAAGAGCGTTCGAGGCGATGATGGCCTCAACCGAGGCATCCAATCCTTCGGCGATGGCTTCGAGTGCGGCATTCTTGACCGAGGTGGTCAGCGTTGCCAGGGCAAACGAAGACTCTCGAGCAGCCTGAAGCTTGGCGTCGAAGGCAGGGGAAAGTTGTTCGGCCATGATTCGATGCTACCCGCGGGCGGCAGCCTCAAACCACGTGCCAATCTCGGCACCCGAAAGGGCCTCAGAAACAAGCGATGCAGCAGTCACCAGAACCGGGATGCCGGACTCAGCCGCAAGGTGGGCAGCGGAAACCTTGGTTGCTGCTCCCCCGGTACCGACTCCGGCAGCTCCGACTGAACCAAACTCAACGCCGTCGAGCGAATCCCCGAATGTCACGTACTCGTTGCG
>CAZPVE010000117.1:0-3840 GCA_964589925.1 uncultured Aurantimicrobium sp.
ATCGATTTGCCGACACGAGCATCTGGCGCCGGCTTCCCACGGGTGAGCCCGTCTACACCGATGCGCACGCGTGGATTCGCGGCAAAGTCGTTGACCGTATGCAGATTGGTGGCTCCACGGTCGTTGCGGTGCACGCGCTCGAGTCGAGCGTTCCCGACGATGCAGCGACTGCTCAGCCGCTGGTCTACCACAACCGCACCTGGCATGCCCTCAGCGAGTCCAGCAAGCTCGACTAGGGGATCCTTGCGCGATTGTTGCGTTTTGTTCCGTCATATTTCTTCCCGTTTCGATTGAGTTGGGTCGACGAATACTTCCTTAGTTAGCGTTACTGAAACCCAGGCAACACCGCCTGAATCTCTTCTAAGGAAAAACGAAATGTCAGTACTTTCTGAGGTGCTCGCCGCAAACGACGCCTATGCCTCCAGCTTCGGCGCCAAGAGTGATTTGGCCCTTCCTCCTGCGCGCGGATTCGCCATCCTGACCTGCATGGATGCCCGCCTCGACCCCGCGAAGTATGCCGGTCTGAGCGAGGGAGATGCCCACGTTATCCGCAATGCCGGCGGTCGTGCGTCCGATGACGCGATTCGTTCACTCGTGATCTCGTACAAGCTTCTGGGCACGAAAGAGTGGTTCGTTATCCACCACTCGGACTGCGGAATGGAGTTCTTCACCGACGAGGTCATTCGCGACCTCCTCGCAAATAGCCTTGAAACAGCGGCCTTGGGTGCTGAGGGCTTCTACGACGTGGGCACAGGTCCCGGATCGGCCGAAGCGAAGTACATCGACTGGCTCACTATTTCCGAACAGGCACAGAGTGTCACCGAGGATGTTGTTCGCATCAAGTCGCACCCGCTTGTTCCTAAGAATATTCCGGTTTATGGCTACATCTATGACGTGAAGACAGGTCGCCTCATTGAGGTGCCCAGCGCGACAGCGGCGGGTGCCGTCAAGTAGTCGACCCCAACGGCTGGCTTCCCCAATTTGGTTCGACTCGAGGGCACCCTTGGCTTCGTCAGCCCGCCAACTGACAAGCGGGGGTGCCTCCGGGCAGCCGGTGTCGATTGCGTGCCACAACCGCGTAGCCCCAACCGAATAGCCGCTTGAGGCCGGGCAGGCGCATCCCCCAGGCGACAAGCCTGTGAAATGGATCCCCCTGGATGCGCATCAGCTCGGCAAAACACTCGGCACCCCCGAACAGACCTCGGTCAGTAACCAGGTATACCTGGGCGGCTGCTTGTTCGGACGTGAGGCCCAGCGAACCGAGGTCGGTGAGCTGCCACGCTGCGATCTCGAGGGGCGTGAACGATCGCTTCTCGAAATGCTTGGCCACGGATGTGCAGAAGTCGCAGTCACCGTCGAACACGAGTGTTGGCATGGCTACAGTCAATCAGGTGCGGGTAGGCCCCGTCGGGCTCGACGCCCCGCCGCGACCAGCAAAGCTGGCGCTTTGCCCTGCGGCGTGGGCCCAGTCGGTCTTACCGCGAGGCGAAAACAAAAACGAGCCCAGACAAGCTGGACTCGGTTTTTGTTTGTAGGCCCCGTCGGGCTCGAACCGACGACCCACGGATTAAAAGTCCGTTGCTCTACCAACTGAGCTAGAGGCCCTAGTGCCGTGACTCACGAAACACCTCGTCTATTCTACGGGCGACAGTCGGAACGGATTTGCGAGGACAATGGAAGGGTGAGCAACTTTCATCGCCCTGCCATGTTTGGTGGGCACGAGTTTGCCTCGTTTGAGGGATCCGCTGACCCGGCCGCAGTGAGCGCGCTGGCCCATGAAACCGCCACCCTGCTGCTCGCCCACGTCAAGAATGCTCCGGCTGATGTTGTCGACCGCGCAATCGAGCTCACCGACGAACACGGGCTCGACATTGCCGCCGAGCTCTGGTCAAAGACCTCGGCTCACTCGCTGCCGGGCAGTCTGTGGCGGCTGTATTTGGTGCGGGCGTACATCCGCCAACAGCCCGAGTACACGAGCGATGTTTACACCCGAGGCGTGGACAAGCTAGCTACCGCCGATGCCGTCATCGCCGGGGCTGCGACTCCCACCGGACCTGCCGAAATTCGGGCCCTCGCCGATCAGATTTTGCGCGGTGCCTTCGAGGGTGACTACGGGCTGGCTCTCGACCGCACGGCCGCCTTCTGCCGGGTGAGTGCCGCCGGATGCCTCGAGGCCGCCTCCGAGTACGACCTTGTCGACAGCGACGACCGCGTCGCATTCCTCACGCAGCAGGCAGCCACCCTGAGCAACATTGGCGCCGAGCTCGACGCCTGCGCGCGCTTGTGGCGAACTGACAGCCTCGTCTAGCCGACTGACTTAGACTTGGATGGCCGGGCCGCAGTAACCCCGGGCTCCAATATTTCGCCGCTACGAGCGGCCTTCCGCCGAGAGGCGTTCATCTGCGGCTCGGCTTTATTTATGACGGGGCGTCGTAGGTTTCGATGGCGATGATGCCGGCCTCGCGGTCGTTCCGTCGAATGTGGACCACGCTGAACGAGGCGGTCTCGAGGTCAGCCGCGCGACGCAGCGACGGTGAATATGGCGTCCGGGTGGCTTCCACAATCTCGGCCAGCAGCACCGGCAGCACCGGTCCGTGGCTGCACAAAATCGTGTTCTTGCGCTTGTGCAGGCGGCGGTCGATGATCTCGGTGATCTCTTGGCTGGCCCCGCGGAAGGTGTGCTGTGAAATGTCGTCGGTGGTTAGGAGCTTGCGCTGAGACGCGATGATGAACGGCTCAAGCGTTTGAACACAGCGCACACTTGAGCTGCTGATGATTTTTTTCGGTCCCCACGCACTGAGGGTTGGAACAATCTTTTCTGCCTGGCGACGGCCCAGCTCGGCAAGCGGGCGAGTCTCGTCCGGCTCTTCGTAGGTGTCGGGGTTCAGCGCCTTCGCGTGACGAAGCAGGATGAGGGCGAACGAGTCGTGAGCGCCGCTTTCAACGAGCTTCTCAAAACGCGCCAGCACCTCGCGGTCGAGGTCGTAGGTGAGCTCGCCAGCCACTTTGTGGATGGGCACCCAGCGCACCGAGTCAACCTCGTCGTTGGGGGCGAAAGTCGACTTCTTGACGGCATCGCTGGTGACCTCGGCGGCCCAGTAGTGCACCTCTTTGGTCTTGCCGTTGGCAAGGTCATAGGTGGTGAGGCCCAGGGGAGCACCGAGGGTGATTTCAAGACCGGTTTCTTCCCAGGTCTCGCGCACCGCACACTGGGGCAGGGTCTCGCCGGGGTCGAGCTTTCCCTTGGGGAAGGTGTGGTCGAGGCGCATCGTGCGGTGAATCACCAACAGGTGGATGATTCCCTTGATTTCGCGCCAACAGATCGTGCCGGCGGCGTAAATCACATCACTTTGCGTCGGACTCATCGACCTGACCCGGAGCGACGGCGACGCGAGGTCTCGGCCATGACCGAATCCTGCATGTCGACTAGGCGGAGCCCGTTAGCGTCGGTTGCGTGGCGGTGCCAGACGCCCTCAGCGTTGAGAGCCCACGAGGATGTTCCGTCGCTCATTGCGCGGTCAAAGAGGTCATTGACGTGCTTGATGTGACCCGGAGCTTTGAGTCGCACGAGTGCCTCAACACGGCGGTCGAGGTTGCGGTGCATCATGTCGGCGCTTCCGATGAAGGCGACGTCGTCGCCGTCATTTAAGAACGTGAAGATGCGCGAATGCTCGAGATAGCGGCCCAAGATGCTGCGGACTGTGATGTTTTCGCTCAGGCCGGGGATGCCGGGCTTGAGCGAGCAGATGCCACGCACCCACACCTGAACCTGGACACCCGCGTTGCTCGCCGCGTACAGAGCATCGATGACTTTCTCATCGACCATCGAGTTGATCTTGA
>CAZPVE010000118.1:0-3838 GCA_964589925.1 uncultured Aurantimicrobium sp.
CAGAAGTGCGTGCGATGCGCTTGACGAGCGAGCCGCTTCCCCCGCCGTTGCCCGGGGCCCTGCTGGCCCTGACCGACCACGGTGGATTCGAGCGGCTCTGGGTGGAACGGGGTGAGCGCCGATTCGCAACCTAGATAACCGGACGAATCTCGCCGACCGGCCGCCCGCCCCCGAACACATCGAGGTGGAGGTCCTTGGAGATCAGGTTGATGTCGTTGAGCGAGACGGCCCCGGCGCGCCCCAGGGCGTGAAGTGCGACGATGGAGGCCACACGCAGATTGCCATCAAGAACCTTGAGGGCGACAGTCGTGCCGTTGTCGGTCGACAAGACCATGACACCCTCGGCGCCTTGCTTTGAAAGCAGACCCAGTCGGTCGATGATGACAGTGTCGGCGCCACCCGGGCCTTCAATGACCCATCCGTGGCGGCGCATCGCCGAGGCAACCGTTGCTGCCGATCGATACAAGCCAAACGGAGAGTCAGGGGAGGCCTGAGCAATGGTTCGGATGCCTTTTGCCAGTCCGACCAGTGAAAGGGCGTGCACCGGTGCACCGCATCCATCGGTGCCACTGTGGGAAATCTTTTCACCCGTGAAACGCTCGATAACCTCGACGACTTTTTTCTGCAAGGGATGCGCCGGGTCGAGATATCCCGCGGTCGGCCACTCGTTTGCGACGCACGCCAGAAGCATGCCGGCGTGTTTGCCGGAGCAGTTCATGTACAGGGGGCTCTTCGTCTCTCCGCGCAGGACAAGTTCGTCTTGGGCCTTGAGATCGCCGGGCCAGTCGGCCGGGCAGCCCAGGGCATCAGCTGTGAGTCCAGCGCCGTGCAGCAGCTGGCGCACGAGTCGGACATGATTGTCGGTTCCGGTGTGGCTGGCGGCGACGATCGCGGCGTACTCACCGGTCAGGTTAACTCCGCTGGAGATGATGGCAGTCGCTTGGAAGGGTTTGAGTGCCGATCGGCCATAGACAAGTGCTCCGGGGTTTCCCTGCGACAGCAGGATGTCACCTTCCGGGCCGACCACGACTAGTGCGCCGAGATGCCTCGACTCGACGAACCCGCTGCGCTCAACGACCGCGAGTTCGACGCACTCGTCGGGGCGCAGGGTTTCCATCGCCGTGGTTAGAGAGCGCTGATGGCTTCGTCGAGCACGGCAAGAACATCCTGGAGGAGTTCGTCACTGGTCTTGACGCTCGGCAAGAAGCGGATGACGTTGTAGTTCGTGCCCGAGTTGAGCAGCAGAATTCCGCGCTCGAAGCAGTAGCTGATGATGTTCGTGACGGCCTGCGGGTTGGGTTCCTTTGTGCCGGGCTGAACGAGCTCGATGGCGAGCATGGCGCCCTTGCCGCGAACTTCACCGATGATGGGGTGCTTGGCTTGCAGGTCTCGAAGACCGCCACCAAATACCTTTTCGACGCGACGAGCCTCAGCGAGCAGACCCTCTTTTTCGATCTGGTCGAACACGGCAACAGCTGCTGCACACGAGACGGGGTTTCCACCGAAGGTGCCGCCGAGTCCACCGGGGTGCGACGCATCCATGATCTCGGCACGACCGACAACGCCAGCCAGGGGGAGTCCGCCAGCAATGCCCTTCGCGGTGGTGATCAGGTCGGGCACAAAGCCAAAGGTCTCGCTCGAGAAATATGCTCCGGTTCGAGCCATTCCTGCCTGCACCTCGTCTGCGATGAAGACGATGTTGTTCTCGGTGCACCAATCCTGAAGGGCGTTGAGGTAGCCATCGGCGGGGACCATGAATCCGCCCTCACCCTGAATGGGTTCCACAAAGATGCAGGCGAGGTCTTGCACGCCAACCTGCTTTTCGAAGTACCAGATGGTGCGCTTTGCCGCCTCTTCGCCGGTGAGGCCGTCAAGGAAGGGATACGAGCTCGGGGCGCGGAAAACTGCGGTTCCCAAGGATCCGAATCCTGTTGCGTACGGCGAGTTCTTGAAGTTCATGGCCATGGTCATGTTGGTGCGACCGTGATACGCGTGGTCGAGCACGCCCACGGCGTTCTTGCCGGTGTACTTGCGGGCGATCTTGATGGCGTTCTCAACGGCCTCGGCGCCCGAATTCACCAGAACAGCTTTCTTGGCGTGGGTTCCCGGAGTGTGCTTGGCCAAGAGTTCAGCCACGCGCACGTAGTCCTCGTAGGGAGTCACGGTAAAGCAGGTGTGAGTGAATGCCGCGACCTGATTCTGTGCTGCCGCAACGACGGCAGGGTCGGTGTGTCCGATGGTGGTGACGCCGATACCCGAAGCCATGTCAATGAAGTGGTTGCCGTCGATGTCCACCACGATGGAGCCGTGAGCGCTCTCGATGTAGACGGGCAACGCGGCTCCGACGCCATTCGAGACAGCATTCTTGCGTCGCTCGTGCATCGCCTGTGATTTGGGACCGGGGATCGCCGTGACGATCTTTCGTTCCTGCGGGTGAGTGCTCGTTTCAACAGGCGTAGTCATAACTACAGTTTACGAGCCCGTGACCGATAAATCGGGTGACAAGATAGGGGTGTGCGGCGCGTAATCATTCTTGGCTCGACCGGGTCTATCGGAACCCAGGCTCTCGATGTCATTCGCGCAAACCCCGATCGCTTTGAGGTTGTCGGTCTGGCAGCTGGCTCAAACCGAGACCTGGTGGATGCGCAAGCCGCCGAATTTGGTGTGCGTGACGTAGCACTGGGCGCCGTCGACGCTGAAGCCCTCGTTCGCTCTGTGGAAGCCGATGTCGTTCTCAACGGCATCACGGGCTCTGTCGGCCTCGGTCCAACCCTCGCTGCTCTCGAGTCGGGAAGTACGCTCGCGCTCGCGAATAAAGAGAGCCTCATCGTTGGTGGCTCACTTGTGACATCGCTGGCCAAACCCGGACAGATTGTCCCTGTTGACTCCGAGCATTCTGCAATCGCCCAGTGCCTCGTCTCCGGCACGCACGCAGAGGTTCGTCGGTTGGTGCTCACTGCTTCGGGCGGACCGTTCCGTGGCCGCACCAGGGCTGAGCTGGCTGAGGTGACGCCGGCGCAGGCGCTCGCGCATCCGACCTGGGACATGGGTGTGGTCGTCACCACGAACTCGTCGACGCTGGTGAACAAGGGCCTCGAGGTGATTGAGGCGCACTTGCTTTTTGACATCCCGTTTGACCGAATCGATGTCACCGTGCACCCGCAGTCGATTGTGCACTCGATGGTCGAATTCACGGATGGCTCCACCATCGCCCAAGCCTCTCCGCCCGACATGCGCCTGCCGATCTCGCTCGGGCTGGATTGGCCCAACCGGGTTGCCGGAGTTGGCGTGCCGCTCGACTGGACCAAGCCCAGTGCCTGGACATTTGAGCCGCTCGACGAAGAGGCGTTCCCCGCTGTTGCGCTGGCAAAACAGGTGGGTGTGGCGGGCAAAACCTATCCGGCCGTGTTCAACGCCGCCAACGAGCAGGCTGTTTATGCCTTCCACGCTGGCGCAATCGGCTACCTCGACATCCTCGATGTGGTGCGTGCCGTCGTGGACGACCACGTTCCGGCGGCACAGCTCACCCGCGAGTCCGTGCTCGAGGCTGAACTCAGCGCTCGCGCTGCTGCCGACCAGCAAATTGTCAGACGCCACTCCTAGGGTTCGAGTGTGAACGCAACCTGGTTATTCATTCTCGGCATCGTTATCTTCCTCGTGGGCCTCGCGGTCTCGATTGGCCTGCACGAGCTCGGCCACCTCATTCCGGCCAAAATCTTCAACGTGCCGGTGAGCAAGTACTTCATCGGCTTCGGCCCCAAGATCTTCTCCAAGAAGGTTGGCGAAACTGAATACGGCGTGAAGGCCATCCCTCTCGGTGGCTTCATCTCGATTGCCG
>CAZPVE010000119.1:0-3829 GCA_964589925.1 uncultured Aurantimicrobium sp.
CAAGTGCGCGCGAACTCGCTCTCTGGTTCTAAATGCCTAAGTCCGCTGGGTAACCAGCGGCGATTTCCGTTGACCCTGGGCCTTAGGGCTGTAGCTCGCGGCTGAGCGTCTCGGCGTCTGCCGGCCGCTTGATCATCGATGCTGGAATCAGCGCCAGCGTCGAAATGATGGCGCCGCACAGGAACGCAAGGTGCGCTCCATTCGCGGTGGCCGCGGCAGTTGAGACGTTCGAACCTGCTGCGACGGTGCCGATGGTGAGCACCGTCACAAAAAGTGCGGTGCCGGCAGCTCCGGCCAGCTGCTGAATCGTTCCGACGGTGGCACTCGCGTGCGAATAGAGCTGCGGGGGAGCCGAGCTCATGGACACCGTAAATAGAGGGGTGAAGATAAAGGCGAGCCCGGCGCTCATGACGAGGTTCACGACCAGGATCCAGATGGCTGGCGTGAACTCGTTGAAGAGTGTCATCGACCACATCGCCACGGCGACGGCAGTGGAGCCCGGCACGATCAGTTTTCGCGCCCCGTGCTTGTCGAAGAGGTTGCCCACCACAGGGCCCATCAATCCCATCAGCAGACCGCCGGGCAGCATGAGCAGGCCGGTGGTCAGGGCGGAGACTCCGAGTACGTTCTGCGCATAAATAGGGGTCAAAATCGAGATGCCGAAGAGGCCCATCATGAAGATAGCCATCAGGATGATCGCGATGGTGAACGGTGCCGCGCGGAACGTGCGCAGGTCGAGCAGTGCACGGTCTGTCTTGGCCAAGTGAATCTGACGCACGACGAACACAGTTGTGACCAGAATTCCGACCCCAAGCGGAATGTAGGGATTGATCAGGGCTGTTCCGCGCGCGGCATCCGCGAAGCTCGCGAGTCCGTACACCAGGCCCGAAAAGCCCACCGCGGAGAGAACGATCGAGAGCGCATCCACTTTGAAAACCCGTGTTTCGCCAATGCTCGAGATGCGCCACAGGCCAATGATGAGCGTGGTCAGGGCGATCGGTAGCACCAGCCAAAACAGCCAACGCCAGTCGAGAACACTGAGGATGAGGCCCGAAACTGCAGGGCCGATGGCCGGGGCAACGGACATCACGATTGAAATAGTGCCCATGATGCGCCCGCGAATGGCCTCCGGCACAATCACCATGACGTTTGTCATAAGCAGCGGCATCATGACGGCGGTTCCTGCGGCCTGCACGATGCGCGCGAGCAGTAGCGCGTTGAAGTCTGGTGCAAGCCCGCCCAGCAGCGTTCCGAGCGTGAAAAGCCCCATCGCAACGGCGTAGAGGGAGCGCAGGGTAAAGCGTTGAAGCAGGAAACCTGTGATGGGAATGATGATTGCCATCGTGAGCATGTAGGCCGTCGACAGCCACTGTCCCGTTGAGGGCTGGATGTCCAGCTGCTTCATGATTTGGGGCAGGGCGACACCGATGATGGTTTCGTTGAGGAAGACCACAAAGGTTGAGACAAGCAGAATCGTCAAAACGAGACGGTTCCGAGGGTCGATGCGAACGCGTTCGATGGTGTCAGTCATAACCCAATGAGCCTAGGGGAGAACCCGCTGTGGCGAGTTAGAGGTAGTGAATCCAGTCGAGTCGAAGCTGCGCAACGATGGCTTCAATCAGGAGGATGCCGAGAATCACGCTTGGTGACCACTGCAGGAGCCATCCGCCTGCACGAATAAAGAACGGTCGTTCTCCCCAGATCCCGTTCTTGAGAACCCATCCCTTTGTGACGACCGCCAGAGTGATGGTGGCAACCCAGGTCACCATGCACCATGGGCACAAGGTTCCGAGGTCGAAGACGCTCTCAAAATAGAGCCAGAACGTGAAAAGCATTCCGAGAGTCGCGACGATATGGAAAGCACGCCAGTACCACGCAGCGTAGACGGCTCCGGCGAGGAGGCCGACCCCGGTGGCAATAACAACCGGCCAGCCGATCATGCCCAGCAGCGCATTGGGAAAGCCGAGAAGCGATCCTTGCCAGGAATTGAGGTTCTTGCCGCACTGCACGACGATGCTGAAGTTGCACGCGGGAGTAGATCCCGGGTGGAGAAGCAGATGAATCTTCTCGTAGGTCAGCGCGAATGCAGCGGTCAGGCCGACTACGCCTGAGGCAATGAGGAGCCACGCAAAAGCGACGGGTTTTCTGGCTGCTGTTTCAGTAGTCACAATCGCCATTATCGCAGTGCGAATCCCGGCGGAGGCTGAAAATGCGCGCAGTCCGCGGAACTCATGCGATACTTGACTCACGCGATCGACGAAGCGTTTCGTCAGTCGCACGAAGACTTTGTAAGACCCCGAGGGGTTTTGCGTGAGTGACATCCCGCTGGATGTCACAGGTAGTTGGACAACAACACCGTTTTCCAACGAAAAGTTTGGTGAACATCCCCGGATGATTTGCCCCAAGGTTTAGTTTCGGCCAAAGGCCGCACTGCGGTTATTGGCCGGAGCGGGAAGTACACCGCTCATGGTGAATGAATTTGAAAACAACCTGTTTTTGGCACCCGATGCCGAAAACGCTTTCAAGCCCGAGGCTCCTGCTGTTGCAGAGGCTGCCGAAGGTGAAGTGGCCGAGGCCATCGCTGTTGAGGTAGTCGAGGCAACCCCTGAGGCTGTCGTCTTCCCTACGCTCACGGCTGAAGAAGTAACCGATCTCATCTTTTTTGCTCCGCCCCTGCCTCCCATTGCAGAGCGCCAAGGCCGAAGCCGCAACGACCGTTTCGACCGTGATGACTCGCGCCGCGAGTCTGGCAACCGCTTTGACCAGAATGATGATGACAACGAAGGTGAAAGCTCGTCATCGTCTCGTCGCCGCAATCGTCGTCGCGGTGGTGAAGGTGGGGACTCGTCAGAGCGTGTAGCTCGCGAGCCGGAGCTGATCACCGAGCCGCAGCGGATCAAGGGATCGACCCGTCTCGAGGCCAAAAAGCAGCGCCGTCGTGATGGTCGTGACGCCGGACGTCGTCGCACAGTCGTGACTGAGAGCGAGTTCCTGGCGCGTCGCGAGGCCGTTGACCGCACCATGGTCGTTCGCGAAAAGGACAACCGTATCCAAATCGGCGTTCTTGAAGACAACGTGCTCGTTGAGCACTATGTGGCCCGATCGTCTGAAGCGAGCCTCATTGGAAACGTCTACTTGGGCAAGGTTCAGAACGTTCTTCCCTCGATGGAGGCTGCATTCGTCGATATCGGGCGCGGTCGCAACGCTGTTCTTTACTCGGGTGAAGTTGACTGGGATTCGGTTGAAACCGGAAACCAGCCTCGCCGCATCGAATTGGCTCTCAAGCCCGGCGACAAGGTGCTCGTTCAGGTCACCAAAGACCCCGTCGGTCAAAAGGGTGCTCGTCTGACCAGCCAGGTTTCCCTGCCCGGGCGCTACCTCGTTGTTGTCCCCAACGGATCGATGAACGGCATTAGCCGGAAGCTCCCCGAGAACGAGCGCGCTCGTCTCAAGAAGATTCTCAAAGAGGTTCTCCCCGAGGGTGTGGGCGTCATCGTCCGCACCGCTGCGGAAGGTGCCACCGAAGAGCAGCTCACTATTGACGTCAACCGTTTGACCTCGCAGTGGGCCAGCATCCAAGAAAAGGTTGAATCGGGTGCTGCACCCGCGCTCCTGCACAGCGAGCCTGACCTGCTGATCAAGATCGTTCGTGACGTCTTCAATGAAGACTTCCAGAAGATGGTTATCGACGGCGAAGAGTCGCGTGCCACCATCACTGCCTACCTTGAGCAGGTCGCCCCGGAGCTCCTGGAGCGTGTGGAGGCTTACTCAGGTGACGTCGATGCGTTCGTCGAATACCGCGTCACCGAGCAGATTGAAAAGGCCCTTG
>CAZPVE010000120.1:0-3786 GCA_964589925.1 uncultured Aurantimicrobium sp.
CATCCTCGGTCTGAACTCGAACTACATCAACCAGTACGTCAAGTACCTGGCTGACCGTCGTCTCGAGGAGCTCGGCTTCGAGCCCGAGTACAAGGTGTCGAACCCCGCCAAGTGGATGGCTACCGCCAACGACACCCTTCAGCTGGTCAACTTCTTCGAAGCAACCAACACCAGCTACGAGTCGAACGCTTCGGCTGCCGTCTCGAAGTAGCAAGATTTCGCGTCTGGCGCGAACCCGAGTTAAGGGGCTTCCGGATCACCGGGGGCCCCTTTTCTTTTCCCGTCGGCATATTCATTTTCAGTTCATTCCCAAAGTGGACTCTGCGTCTACAAACATGTTTTAGGATTTTCCTATGAAGATTTCTGCCCTCAAGACCCTCGCGGTCACAGTTCTAGTAGCCGGCCTTTCGGTGCTCGGCTTCGCTGCTCCTGCCCACGCAGCCGCCACGGCAGCCTGGTCGGGTGCCACCCCCACCTTTGCTGTGGGGAACTCCCCGGCCATGAGCATTGATTTCACTCCGACGAACGTGGCTTCGAGCGCCACATTCCGGCAGGTAAACGTCACCATCAAGAATGCAATGGGCATGAGCATGGCCCTTGCATCGCTGACAAGTGGAACCGCGTCAGGCTGCTTGTTGACTTCGTTGTCGGGCACACACGTGGAGACTCAAGGCGCTCCGTCGGTGACGTGCAACCGGATCAATGCTTCACCTGCTTCGTACAACCAGATTTCCGTAGCCAACATCGGCCAGGGAAGCGCCACGGCTTATGGTGCATTCACTATCCAGATTGCTGCCGGGCTCGTGGCGGGCCTTACGGCTGGTAACTACACCGTCTGGGTTGCAACGTCTAACGACAGCACCATTGTCGAGGAGGCCACCATCGCCTTTACTGTTGGTTCGTCGACCAAAACCGTGACCTTCATGCCCAACGGAGGCTCGGGCACTCCCACTTCGCAGGCAGCCTCTACGACGACAAATCTGCAAGCCAACACATTCACGCGATCCGGATACACCTTCGCGGGCTGGAACACCGCGTCTGATGGGTCAGGCTTCGCCATGGCAGATGGAACTTCGTATTCTTTCTCTTCTGATCGAACCCTTTACGCGCAGTGGACGGCTGTGAGCTCGTCATCGTCTCCGTCGGCAAGTGCGTCCGCTTCTGCCGGCTCGACTGCATCTGCCTCGGCTAGCTTGAGCTCGAGCGCTACTGCGGAGGCTGACCTCGCGTCCACCGGTGTGAACGCCACGGGCTACATCGTGGGCGGTCTCGGCCTGGTCGTTCTGGGAACGCTTGCTCTGGCGATTATGCAAGTAATCCGCCGCCGCAACGCGCGCTAGAACCACCACGACGATGAACGTCCCGCAGGTCGCCTGCGGGACGTTCATTTTGTGACAAATCGCTTAACGACAATGAAACATTGCCTGCGTTAGGGTCTTTGTAGGTCCATGCTGACCTCATCCCAACAGAAAGAAGCCCGAATGCGTTTGAAGATTGTTTTGCCTGCCCTGATGGCAGCCACGGCACTCGCCCTCACCGGTTGTGCCAACGGTGGCGGAGGGTCCAACACGACCGCCGCACCAACCATCGCCCCTGACGCAGCAGCCGTTGCTCTGCTGCCCGACGGCGTAAAGACCTCGGGTGAACTCACCATGGGTGTTGACGCAACTTACCCGCCCAACGAGTACAAAGACGCTGACGGAAACCCCATCGGCTGGGACATCGAACTCGCTGACGCTGTTGCCGCCAAGCTTGGCCTCAAGCCCGTCTGGACTGTTGCTGCATTCGCCAACATCATCCCCAGCGTGACCGGAAACAAGGTCTCGATGGGTGTTTCGTCTTTCACCGACAACGCTGAGCGCCAGAAGCAGGTCAACTTCGTTGACTACTACCAGGCTGGAATCCTTTGGGCTTCGGCAGCTGGCAAGAACGTCAACCCTGATGACGCTTGTGGTCTGAAGGTTGCTGTTCAGGCAACCACGTACGAGCACACCGACGAGGTTCCTGCCAAGTCGAAGGCCTGTGTTGACGCTGGCAAGGCACCGATTGACATCAAGCCTTTCGACACCCAGGACGCCGCAACGACCGCCGTTGCCCTCGGACAGGTTGACGCCATGAGCGCCGACTCGCCCGTGACCGCTTACGCCATCGCGCAGTCGAAGGGCAAGCTTCAGGCTGCTGGTTCGTCGTTCGACGTAGCCCCCTACGGATACGCCCTGAGCAAGACCCTCGGTCTTGACAAGGCTGTTCAGGCAGCTGTTCAGTCGCTCATGGACGACGGCACCTACAAGGCAATCCTCACCAAGTGGGGCGTGCAGGACGGCGCTATCGCTTCGGCAACCATCAACGCTGGTAAGTAACACTCACCATGTCTGATTCGCAGAACCGTTCGACGGCAGGGGAGACTCTGCCGTCGAACGGTGCTGCGTCGGCAAAGCCCATCAAGGCAATCAAGCTGCGCCACCCGTGGCGCACATTTTTCGCGGTCGTTGTCATCATCGTGGCCGCGCTCTTCATCATCGATGCCGCCGGCCGCCCGGCATACGACTGGCCGGCAGTCGGCAAGTACGTTTTTGATCCGCGGGTCATCGGTGCTGCGTTCAACACACTTCAGCTCACGATCTATTCGATGATCATCGGCATCATCTTGGGCATCATCCTGGCCGTCATGCGCCTGTCGCCCAACCCGGTGGTCAAGTCCGTTGCCTGGGTGTACCTCTGGATTTTCCGCGGCACCCCGGTGTATGTGCAGCTGGTTTTCTGGGGCCTTCTGGCCGTGATCTACCAGACCATCGACATCGGAATCCCGTTTATGCACCCGTGGATTTCCTTCAAGACCACCGCTGCGCTCAACGCCTTCACCCTGGCCGTCATCGGCCTGGCCCTGAATGAAGCGGCCTACATGGCTGAAATTGTGCGCGCCGGAATCCTCTCGGTCGACAAGGGCCAAGAAGAGGCATCCAAGGCACTCGGTATGTCGTGGAGCCAGACCATGAATCGCATCACCATCCCGCAGGCGATGCGTATCATCATCCCGCCAACGGGCAACGATGTGATTTCGATGCTGAAAACGACGTCGCTGGTTACGGCCGTGCCCTACGCGTTCGACCTCTACACCCGCACGCGTGACATTGCGTCGGAGACGTTCAACCCGATTCCTCTGCTTATCGTGGCGTCAATCTGGTACCTGTTCTTCACCAGCATCATGATGATCGGTCAGTACTACCTCGAGAAGCGTTATGCGCGAGGCACGGGCGTGCAGGTCGAGGGACGCACTAAGCGCAAGTTCGTTCGGGAGGTGGCTCCTCGTGACTGACGTCATGGTGCGCGCCGAGGGCGTGGTCAAAAAATTCGGAACCAACACGGTTCTTCGCGACATCTCGCTCGAGGTCAAGCGCGGTGAGGTGATGTGCCTCATCGGCCCTTCGGGATCGGGAAAGAGCACCTTCCTGCGCTGCATTAACCACTTGGAGACGCTCTCAGGTGGTCGCTTGATGGTTGAGGATGACCTTATCGGCTACCGCCAAAAGGGCGACAAGATTTACGAACTCAGCCCGAAAGAGGCTGCCGAGCAACGCCGTGACATTGGGATGGTCTTCCAGAAGTTCAACCTGTTCCCGCACATGACCGCGCTGGAGAATGTCATTGAGGCGCCCATCCGTGTCAAGAAGGTTGCGAAGGCTGCAGCCATTGCCCGCGGGAAGGAGCTGCTCGAGCGCGTTGGTCTGGGCGACAAGTTCAACTCCTACCCCGCGCACCTGTCGGGTGGACAGCAGCAGCGTGTGG
>CAZPVE010000121.1:0-3755 GCA_964589925.1 uncultured Aurantimicrobium sp.
ATGTTGAGCTTGGTGAGGAAATAGGGGCTCAACGACGAAAAGAGGACGGCCAAAAGAACGAGGGCCAGCACCGCGGGCAGGGCACCCATTTCGCCGTTGCGAACGCGCTGGAAGTAGGCGCTTACCTGGTCGCGGAGGGTTCCCTCGTGACCCGATCCAAGTGCTTGCGTGCTCATTCGTCGTCTCCTTCGATGACCTTGGTTCCGGTGATGTAGCCGACAACATCGTTCTGATTTGTCTTGCTTGTCTCGAGATGTGCCACCATGTGGCCCAAGTACAAGACACTGATGTAGTCGCAGACCTGAAAGACGTCAGCCAGGTTGTGGCTAATGATGATGACGCCGAGGCCGTTGTCGGCCAAACGACGAACGAGGTTCAGAACCTGCTCAGTTTGAGCTACACCCAGAGCAGCGGTCGGCTCATCGAGAATGACGAGCTTTGCGTTTCGGAGAACCGAGCGACCGATCGCAACGGTCTGACGCTGGCCACCGGAGAGCGACGACACTTTCTGGCGGACCGACTTCACGGTGCGAACCGAGAGGCTCTGTAGGGCCTTGATCGCGGCCGACTCCATAGCAGCCTCATCGAGCGTGCCCTGCGTCAGCTCCTCACGACCGAGGAACATGTTCTGAACAATGTCGAGGTTCTCGCACAGGGCGAGGTCTTGGTAGACGACCTCGATGCCCATTGCCGCAGCCTGGCGGGGGTTACCCAAGTGAACTTCCTGACCTTCGAAGGTCACCGTTCCTTCGTCATAGGGCTGAACTCCCGAAAGACCTTTGATGAGGGTGGATTTTCCAGCTCCGTTGTCACCGACGAGAGCGGTGACCTTTCCGGCATAGGCACGGAAGTCAAGACCTTTGAGAACGTCGACCGGGCCGAAGCTCTTTTTGATTCCGGTGAGTTCGATGAGCGGCTGCGTCATCCCATCTCCTTTGATGTGAATTGAAAAAGACTAAATCATGAGGTTGACGCGAGAAGCGCCAATGCGCGGATTGTGCCGGCCTCGAAATCGAGACCGGCACAATCCGTTATGCGGTTGTTACTTCACGCCGTACTTTGCACACGCAGCTGCAACAGCGTCGGTGCACAGGTCCTTGACGGATGCGTCTCCAGCGGAAACGACGTCAATAACCTTCTCCGGTCCAACGAGGATCGGGGTAACAGCGATGAAGGGGGTGCCATCCGAGAGCTTCTTGTCAGCGGTCGGCTTCTCACCCTTCAGGAGAGCAACGATGAGGTCAACAGCAGCGCCGGCCTCAACCTTGGCTGGCTTGTAGACCGTAGCGGTCTGCTTGCCGAGGAGCACATTCTGGAGACCAGCGATGGACGCGTCCTGACCCGAAACAGGAACGGTCTTGCCGTTCTTGTCGAGGATGGCGATGACAGCAGCAGCGTTGGTGTCGTTGGCTACCCAAACGGCGTCAACCTTGCCGCCGAGCTTGGTGTAAGCCTGCTCGAAAGCGGTTCCAGCCTTCGCGCCATCCCAGGTGCCGGGGGTCTCTGCAGCAGGCTTGATGCCAGCAGCCGAGAGAACCGAAACGGCTCCGTCGTAGAACATCTTGGCGTTACCGTCAGCAGGGTCTCCACCTACGTAGACGACCGAAGCGGTTGCGGCATCCTTGCCCGCAGCCTTGAGACCATCAACGATCGACTGACCCTCGAGTGCACCAACGCCCTCGTTGTCGAACGAGACGTAGTAGTCAGCACCCTTGAGCGGACGGTCGTAAGCGATAACCGGGATACCAGCCTTCTTGGCCTTCTCGGCCACGGCTACACCGGCACCCTGAAGGTCATCGAGAACCATAACGCCACAGCCCTTGCTGAGCTGCTGGTCGGCGATGGTTGCGTACTTGGCGGTGTCACCCTGAGCGTTCTGAACATCTGCCTCGAAGCCAGCAGCCTTCAGGCCGGACTCAAGTGCGGGACGGTCAGCAGCCTCGTAACGGGGCGACGACTCGGTGTCGGGCAGGATAACGCAGGCGCGCTTGCTTGCCGAAGCTCCACCCGAAGCGCTACAGCCGGTGAGGGCGAGCGCCGAAAGGGCGGCAACTGCAACAGCAGAAATCAGCACTGATTTCTTCATGTTTGATTACCTTTCATGGTGAAGTGATTGCGCCTTGCAATCACATACTGGCCACTTCAGTGAAGAGGCTGTCTTATAAGTTGTCATAGGCAACAAAAAGAATCAAGTTGATTTTCATCACAGTTCGATAACGCCTGAACGGCTGTAGGTTATTTCTGTGCTCGATTCAGATTTTTCACAGCGAAGTGTTGAAGACACGTCGCTCGGTCGCACGCGCGAGCACGTGCGCCAGCACAACCTAGCGACCATTTTGACCACGCTCCACCGCGAAGGCCCCCTGGGTCGAAACGTGCTTACTCAGCGCACCGGCCTCAACAGATCGACCATCTCAAGTCTCGTTTCAGAGCTCGAAGTTCTTGGACTCGTCGAGGAGGTTCCCTCGACGATCCCCCAAGGCGCCGGACGCCCAACTCTCGTTGTCGGCATCAAGGACAGCGTCGTGGCTTTTGCTGTGGCGATTGACATTGACTCGATTACGGTCGCGACGGTCGGCCTATCCGGACGAGTGCTCAATCGAGTCCGACGCCGCACCCCTGATGCTCCCGCTGCCCGAACCGCTATCGCAATGGCGCGCGACATCATCATCGACCTCAGGCGCGATCTTCCTGGCGGCACACGAATCGCCGGTGTCGGCGTGGCCCTGCCCGGTCAGGTCAGTGTGTCCGACGGTGTCGTTTCCGAACCTGCCTTTCTCAACTGGCGACAGGCGCCATTCGCGGACCGCCTTCGTGAGGAGCTTCGCCTCCCTGTGTTCATCGACAATGACGCACGCCTAGGCCTTCTCGCCGAACATGATTTCGGAGTGGGCAAGCCGTTCGCCAACATCGTGTACCTGGTAGGTCACGCCGTCGGTATCGGAGGCGGAGTCATTGAAGGCGGGCGACCACTCCGCGGCTCGCGCGGGTTTGCCGGCGAGCTCGGACACTTCCGCCTTGCCGCACCGGTGATGGCACCAACGGCAGGATTCTCTGGGACCCTGTCGGCAACCCTTCAACGAGATGACCTCCTCGAAGCGATTGGCGTCACGAGCATCGACGACCAGCAGCTCGAAGAAGCACTCGCCTCGGCCAAGAGCGCACGTGTTCGCAAAGTTGTTGATGCACAGGTGGACCGTCTGGGTATCGCTCTCGCTGGCCTGATCAATATTTTCAACCCCGAAGCCGTGGTGTTGGCGGGCTTCTTGGGGATCTTGCTTGATCTCGGCCGGGAACGTTTGCTCACCACGATTGAAAGTCAGGTTCTCGAGCCTTCGTGGTCTGACACCCAGCTCCTTCGAGCGGAGCCAGGCAATGAGATGCTCTTGATCGGAACAGCCGAGCTTCCGTTTACTCCGCTCCTCAAGGACCCCAGCGGATTTGCCTTTACCAAGGCGGTCGCTCTCGCCCCAGTTGAAAACGTCGACTAGTGAAACGCGTTCTGCCCCTGCTCGGCCCCGCCCTCGTCGCTGGCGTCGCATATCTTGACCCCGGCAATGTTGCCGCAAACATGACGGCCGGGGCCCGCTATGGCTACCTACTTGTGTGGGTGGTCATCTTGGGAAACCTCACCGCCTGGCTGGTGCAATACCTGTCAGCCAAGCTTGGTCTGGCGACCGGCCGCAGCTTGCCTCAACTGATCGGCGAGCGCACCACCAACACGTGGGCGAGGCGGGGCTACTGGTTGCAGGCCG
>CAZPVE010000122.1:0-3743 GCA_964589925.1 uncultured Aurantimicrobium sp.
GATTTTCGCCGCGAGCGTCAACTTCGCAGATGCCCGCGTGAACGTCATGGCCGTTCTGGTCACGCTCTGGGGAGGTCGCTTGACGTTCAACTTTGCTCGCAAGGGCGGCTACCAGCCTGGCGGCGAAGACTACCGCTGGGAAATCCTGCGCCAGGGCATGACCCCGGCTCAATATCAGGTCTTCAACATTTTCTTCATCGTCATTTTCCAGAACATTGTTCTGTGGCTCATCACGTTGCCGGCATGGACGGCCACCTTGCACCCCGGGGCATTTGACGGGTGGGATGTTCTGCTCACGGTCCTCTTTGTTGCCCTGCTCACCCTTGAGACGGTTGCCGACCAACAGCAGTGGAACTTCCACCAGCGCAAGAAAGCGGCCATCGCGGCCGGGAAGAAGCCAGCGGCCAACTTCTTGACCACTGGACTCTTCTCGGTTTCGCGCCACCCGAACTTCTTTGCCGAGCAGTCGCAGTGGTGGGTGATCTTCCTGTTCGGTGCCGTTGCCGCGGGTTCACTCCTTCAGTGGACCGTGCTCGGAGCCTTCTTGCTCAGCGCGCTCTTCGTGGGCTCACTGCGCTTCACCGAAAACATTTCACTTTCGAAGTACCCGGAATATGCCGACTACCAGCGCCGCGTATCCCCGGCTATCCCCTGGTTCCCCAAGCCAGCGAGCCAAGCTGAGACGCAGGCTTAAGCAGGAAACGGGCGCACACTCCGTGAGTGGGCGCCCGTTCTGCCGAACGTCTAGGGGTCTTAGACGAGCGGAATCCAGAGGCGGTTCGAGGCTTCCACCTTGGTCTTGTATCCGGTCTTGACCACAGTCTCTTTGACGCGGATCTGCTTGCCGAGGTCATCGGCGGTCAGGACGTACGTGGTCGCCGTAGCACCCACGATGTTCACTCCATTGCGCTGCCACTGGTAGGTCACGCTGTCTGCCGCGGGGACATAGATGCCCGCGCTGACGGTGAGCGTGGAGCCGACCGTGGTTGCGCCCGAAATGGTCACATCCTGGTTCTCCACGAATTTGAGAGCCGAGACGCGGGGTGTGGCGGAGGGCTTGGGAGTGTGAGTCGCGCTTGCCGAGTGCCCACGTTGATGACGGGAGACTGCATTGGCACTTGAAGCAACCCCCAACGTTGCTCCACCGAGGACGGCAACGGCGAGGACCCCAGCAGCGATCTTGCCGCCGGCGTTCGAGAACATGTTCTTCATGAGATAAAACTCCTTGGTTGGTGTCGAGATGAAACTCGGTACACCCTGACGCTAGGTGAGCGTGTCAAGGATTTCTAGCGACCTAACCCAATGCGAGATGCGGCTTGGATAAATCTTGGATGACCGTCCAGACGCCGTTTAGACAACCTCATCCGCGGCAGCCAATTGACCGCAGGCGCCATCGATTTCTTTGCCTCGGGTGTCACGCAGTGTGGTCGGAATTCCGGCGGCTTCGAGGCGATGAACAAACTCCCGCATGACGGCCGGCTCGCTCGCCGTCCAGATCGAGCCCGGCGTCGGGTTCAGCGGAATCGGGTTGACGTGCACCCAGCCACGGCCGCGGTCATTGAGCTTCTTCGCCAGGAGGTCGGCACGCCATCCGTGATCATTCATGTCTTTGATGAGCGCGTATTCAATCGAGACACGACGGCCCGTCTTTTCGAAGTACGTGCGTGCGGCATCGAGCGCTTCGTCTACTTTCCAGCGCGAGTTAACGGGGATGAGCTCGTCACGCAACTCGTCGTCAGGCGCATGCAGCGACAGGGCAAAAGTGACGGGGATCTTTTCATCGGCCAGGAGCAGAATCGAAGGGACAAGACCGACGGTTGACACCGTGATGTGACGGGCCGACATGCCAAGCCCCTCGGGCTGGGGTGCAACCATCGTGCGCACGGCGTGCATCAGGCGCTTGTAGTTGGCGAGTGGCTCCCCCATGCCCATGAAGACAATGTTGCTGACTCGGTCGGGGGTGTTGTCGTCGCGCTTCTTGCCGCCGAGCTCGCCGGCGAGAATGGCCTGATTCGCTCGAACCACCTGGTCAATGATCTCGGCTGACGAGAGGTTGCGGGTGAGTCCCGCCTGACCCGTGGCACAGAACGGGCAGTTCATGCCACAGCCCGCCTGTGACGAAACGCACAAGGTGATGCGACCGGGGTAGCGCATCAGCACGGACTCGACGAGCGCCCCGTCAAACAGGCGCCACAGGAATTTGATGGTGTCCCCGTTGTCAGTGCGCAGGCGGCGAACCTCGGTGAGCAGAGGAGGAAGTACCTTCTCGACGAGCTCCGCGCGACCCGCGGCAGGCAGATCCGTCATCTGGTCGGCGTCCGTTGTGTAGTGCGTGAAGTAGTGGGTGGCGATCTGCTTGGCACGAAAAGCCGGGAGTCCCAGACCGCTGATAAAACCCTTGCGCTCTTCTGCGTCTAGATCGGCGAGGTGCATCGGTGGCTTTGCGCCACGAGGAGCCGAGAACTCGAGAAGAGGCCGACCCTCGGGGTCGAGCTTTTGGTTCCAGCCCTCGGTTGCCGGGCGAACCTGTCGCACCGGGCCAGGCCCGGCATCCTTCTCGAGAGCCATGCCTCAACGATACCCGCGCTGACGCAGCCGGTGACTTAGCGGGACGATCCGAGGGTGATGCCGCGAATAAGACTGCGCTGGAAGAACGCGAAGATGATGATTGAGGGAAGCGCCCCCAGGATGCTCGCCGCGGCAACAACCGGCATTGCCGGCGGGTGCCACGAATCTCCGATATTGAGTCCGGCCACAGCGAGCGGCACGGTCTGACTGGCGTAGTCAGGCAGAAGCAGCAGCGTCATGAGGTATTCGTTCCAGTTGGCAACGAAAAGCAAGAGGGCCACGGTGAGCAGTGTGGGCATCATCAGCGGAATGACAACGCGGAACATGAGTTGGCTTCGGGATGCCCCATCCAGACGAGCAGCTTCGAGGAGCTCGACCGGAAAGTGCCCCATTACGTTTCCCAACAGGAACGTGGCGAACGCAGCGCCGACAATGCCCAGGGGCAAAATGAGGAAGGCAACATTCCCATACATGTGCACCATCTTTGCGATGAGAAACACCGGATACGCGAATGCTTCTTGAGGCATCAAGAACACAACCACACAGGTAGCCAGCACGAAAGTGCGCCAGCGGTGTTTGCCGATGCTGATGGCATATGCCATGAGGAACGCCATCACCATGCTCACGACCAGTGCCCCGACACTGATGATCATCGAGTTCGCGAACTTCAAGGGGAATTCGATGCCCACCCACGACTCGAGGTAGTTGCCGAAAGAGATGGTTTGTGCCGGTTCGAGGATGCCAGTGGCATCAAATTCTTCCGGCGACTTAAACGAAGAGTTGAGTGCCAAGAAGAACGGAGCAGCCCAAGCAAGCGCAATCAGCGCCACGAGGGCAACCCCAATCCGACGGGGAATTCGGGAGATGAATCGCCTCACGACTGCTCACCGCCCGAGCGTGACCGGCGCACAAAGACGGCCGCCAGAACGGAGACCCCAACGCCGATGATCAGCGCCAGCAGGGTGGTCACCGCAGAGCCGCCGCCAACGTTGTAGCCACCAAAGAAGGACGACACCGCGAATGTGGCTGCCGACTGGGTGCTGCCCTGTGGCCCACCGAAAGTCACATAGACAACGGGTGCGAAAACCTTGAGCCCCCCGACCACGGTGATGAGGAGCACCACCAGAATCTCCGGTCGCAGGGAAGGCAGGGCGATGTGAGTGAAGCGTTGCCAC
>CAZPVE010000123.1:0-3696 GCA_964589925.1 uncultured Aurantimicrobium sp.
AAAGCGCGAGTTCGGCTGGCGCTGGACCTTGCTTGGTCTCGCCACACAACTGTTGGTTGCCTGGATCCTCGCGGTGGCTGTCTTCCAAGTCTGCAAGTTCCTGGGGGTGGGCTAGTGGATATTGAAGCTCTCGTCATCCAGGCGCATCAGTCTGGTGCCCGAACGCGCCGCGAAATCGCGGTTGCCACGGGGCTGGATGCGTCGATGGTTGACCTCGCTGTTGACCTCCTGATTCGCACCGGAAAGCTCACCACGGCAAACCTCAAGATGCCGTGCACCACCACTTCCTGTGGATCGTGCGGCGAGAATCAAGCCTGCACCCCTCGCCAGGGAATTGTTCCGCTCACCCTAGGGCCAACCCGAAGCGCCTCAAGCGTCGGCTGAGCGCACAAGGCCCCCGAGAGGAGTGCTGTCTTGACGCAGAACCTAGACTGAAGAAACAACGGAGTCAGGGGACACGAATGGCACAGCTCATCAGTAGCGAAACGATCGAAACGAGCATTCGAGGCGCTCAGGCTTTTCGGGTGCGCTACGAGTCGCATGACCTGCAGGGGAAGCCGACCGAGTCCACCGGCTTGGTGATTGCCCCGGCCGCTCCCGGAAAAGACCGCAAGATTCTGTCGTGGGCGCACGGCACAACCGGTTTGGGTGATGCAGCGTCCCCGTCACTGCAGCCCGACCCTGCCCGTGAACTCGTGACCTATTTCGAATCCGGCTCTCAAACTCAGATTGACTACGGCATCCCGGGTTTGCAGGGGTTCATCGATGACGATTGGGTCGTGGTGGCCACGGATTATCAGGGCCTTGGAACGCCAGGCATGCATCAGTACACGGTGAACCGCACCAATGCGATCGACGCGGTGGGCATTGTTCACGTTGCTCGTGACTTGCCGGTCGGTGCCGGCTCGCGCTTTGGAGTGATCGGGTGGTCGCAGGGTGGCGGCACGGCGGCGGCGACCGTCGAACTGGACTCCGACGTCTATGGCGACCTCAGCATCGTTGGTGCAGCCGCAATGTCGCCTGGCGTGCCGATTGTGGGCGTCAAGCAGCCTGGTCTCGGCTCATCGCTGGGCGGAGGGCCCATCCCTCCTGATGGCCACTTGTTCATGATTCTCGCCGGCATGGCTGCCGCCTTCCCAGAGACCCTCTCTCTCGACGACGTACTCACCCCGCTGGGCAGGCAGATTCTCGAAGAGAACTGGAACACTCAACCCGTTCACCACCTCAGCGACATTTTGGGCCGCGCGTTCAAGCACGGTGGCCCCGTCATGAAGGTTCAGCAAGACAAACTGCCGGCATGGATGCGCGCCTTCACGCTCTCGTCGGCCACCCTGCGCAAGCCGGTCGCCCCGGTGCTCGTGCTCATTGATAGTCAGTTCGACGGCCCCTGCCCGGTCAGCTGGCAGAAGGGCTACATCGAGGCGATTCAGGCCCTCGGTGGCGACATCTCGTCAATCGACTACCCGAATGACGATCACTTCTCACTACCGCAGAGCTCCATCGCCGACGCGAAGAAATGGTTGACTGCGCTGTTCTAGGCGAGCTCGTGGGTGCGCTTCTCGGCGATGGCATCCGCCAGAATGCGCACGGCGAAACCAATCACGGCTCCGAAGATGGCGAAGGGCGTAATTGCGGCACCCGCGCCTGCGATGAGGAGTGCACCCAGCAGAGCTGACGTTGCCGGCAGCTTGAGAAACGCGCCTGCCGACGCGGCGATTCCGGCTGCAGCGAGAGCGCTCACGTTCACATGCGGGAACAGCAGCGAAGCGAGAACACCAACCGCGACGCCCAAGAACGTCGCCGGAAAGATCGGTCCACCGCGGAATCCGCTGCCGAGGGCGGCCGCATAGGCGACACCCTTGCCCAGCAAGATGAAGATCACCGCAGCAATCGAGGTTTGCGCGATGAGGTCGGGCATGCCTCCGTTACCGCTGAACAAAATCTGGTTTTGGTTGACCCCGAACACGGTTTCACCGATGAGCAGAACGAGAGTGGTCACGACAGCGCCACCAATCAGCACGAGTGCTGAACGTTTCTGAGCCAGGCCATCAACGATCTGGCCTCCGCGACGAGCCAGAATAGCCACGATTCCGGCGACCAGTGAGACGCCGACGGCAAGCAGGAGGTCGCCCGGCATGATTCCCTCGTACGTTGGCAAGCCCGGCACCGAGAGCGGGTGGACGGCGAACCCTTTGATGCCCCAGAAGCCAAGCGACACGATGTAGCTGCTGCCCAGTGCGGTGAAGACCGGGGTCAGCATGGTGGCCGGCACCAGGCCAAATGCCGCGAATTCGAGAATCATGAACCCGGTGATGAAGGGGTTTCCGAACACGGCACCAATCGCAGCCGCGCCCCCGATGAACATGATCGCCCTGCGAATTTCGGCGGGTCGATTGCGCGAGACCAGCGCGCCGATGGTCGTGCCGAGCACGATCAACGGGGCTTCGGGGCCAAGCGCCACACCGCAGATCAGCGATGCAAATGCTGCCAGCAAGATTGATGGCGCTGCCGAGGCGGGAGTATCGAAGTGAAACCCGGTAAGGGGGCCGGATCCGGTGCCGCCCGGGAGTTTGCGGGCCATAAGCACAATCCCCGCTGCGACCAGAAGCAACAGGCCCGCCCACCACCAGGGGGCCTTCTCGAGTCCGAGTGACTCCGGCAGCCAGTGGTACAGGAACTCTTGTCCGTACTCAACAGCACTCAGAAAAAGGGAAGCAATGATGGCGGCGACCGCGCCCAAGATCAATGCGATGCCGAGCATCCTCATCATTCGTGACGCCGAGGGGCTCGCGGGAGTTTCGGTCGAGGTCGTCGGCGTGTTTGTCATGGCGTCCTTGCGTCACGGAAAAGGTATGCCCAGATTACTGACCGCAGGGTGTCGAGGCAGTTATCGTGTCGGTATGGCCCAAGAACGCAGTTTCGACCGACTGGTCAACTTCAGCGATGCCGTAGTCGCGATTGCGGCAACCTTGCTGATTTTGCCCTTGGTCGATAAGGCGAGCTCTATCGGCAAGGAGCCGGTTGGGCAGTTCTTGGCCAACAACGTTCTGGGCTTCGTCGTCTTCGCCCTCTCGTTCTTTGTCATCGCCCGTTTTTGGCTGGCGCATCATCGGTTCTTCGACACGCTCAAGAGCTACAACCGAGGCATTGTGATTTTTGACCTGTTGTGGCTCCTGGGAATCGTGTTTATCCCGTTTCCGACCGAGCTGATTATTTCTGGGGGAGTGACCACCTCTCTGGCAGCGTCGGTCTACATCGGCACAATGCTCTTCATCTCCCTTGCTGGGCTGGGGATGAGTGTTGCCGCACGTCGGGACAGCGCAATCGTCATTGACCAGGTAGGGCTCTGGCGGGCCTATGTTATTTCGGTGTCCACGTCCGTCGTCGTGGCTTTAGCGCTGGTCGTGTGCCTGCTTGTTCCGCAGTTCGGACTGTGGGCCCTGTGGTTGCTCTTTGCGTTGCCTCTCATCGTGCGATTCGTGGAACGGCGTCGAGTATCCCGTGACGCGCACGACTAAGGCGCGCTCAGTGGGCGTGGGTCGAGAGCGCCCGACCGGCAAGCCCGAGTCGTTCGGCGGCCTGCTGTACCCCAGCTTTTTCATCCTCGTCACATTTGTCGTGACGATGCTCGTCTGGAATCTGCTGCTGAGCTTCATGAAGGTTCCTGGCTTCGGCAAAGGCAAGTGGGTTGGTCTC
>CAZPVE010000124.1:0-3678 GCA_964589925.1 uncultured Aurantimicrobium sp.
CAAGAAGAGCATCGGGCAGGCATTCCTGTACCCGAAGAATGACCTCAGCTACGTCGAGAACTTCCTGCGCTTGACCTTCGGTAACCGCGCCGAGCAGTACGAGGTCAATCCGGTTGTCGCCAAGGCTCTCGAGCGCCTGCTCATCCTCCACGAAGACCACGAGCAGAACGCTTCGACCTCGACGGTTCGCCTCGTTGGCTCGACCGATGCCAACCTCTTTGCCTCGGTCTCGGCCGGTATTAACGCCCTGTTCGGTCCGTTGCACGGTGGCGCCAACGAGGCCGTCCTCACCATGCTCAAAGAGATCCAAGACTCGGGCGACTCCGTTCAGAAGTACGTTGAGCGCGTGAAGAACAAAGAAGCCGGCGTTCGCCTGATGGGCTTCGGTCACCGCGTTTACAAGAACTACGACCCGCGTGCTCGCCTGGTCAAGGAGAGCGCCGACGAGGTTCTCGCCGCTCTGGGAGTCTCCGACCCGCTGCTCGACGTGGCCAAGGAGCTCGAAGCGATTGCGCTCGAAGACGACTACTTCAAGGAGCGCAAGCTCTACCCCAACGTCGACTTCTACACCGGCGTCATTTACAAGGCCATGGGCTTCCCGACCCGCATGTTCACTGTGCTGTTCGCTATCGGTCGCCTTCCCGGCTGGATCGCACACTGGCGCGAGCTCAACCAGGACCCCCAGACCAAGATCGGTCGCCCGCAGCAGCTGTACATCGGCTCGCCCGAGCGTCACATCTAGTCAGTCTTTCGGGGCTGCTGCCGGCTCTGTGGCGCTGCGCTACGCCAGGGAAGAGCGCCACGCGGCGTGCAGGTCGGCAAACTTGCCCTCGTGCGCGATGAGTTCGCTTGGTGTTCCGTCCTCGATGACCTGGCCGTGTTCCATCACGAGCACGCGGTCGGCGATCGACACCGTCGACAGTCGGTGAGCAATGATGATTGCTGTGCGGTCTGCCAAGAGCGTTGTGAGGCCCTGCTGCACCAGGCGTTCACTGGGGATGTCGAGTGATGCCGTCGCTTCATCGAGGATCACCACGGACGGGTCGGCGATGAAGGCCCGTGCGAATGAGACGAGCTGGCGCTGGCCGGCGGAGAGTCGACCACCACGTTTATTGACGTCGGTGTCGTAACCTTCGGGCAGCGATGAGATGAACTCGTGGGCTCCCACGGCGCGAGCGGCAGCAACGATTTCATCAAGAGTGGCACCTGGCTTACCAATCTGGATGTTGTCGGCAATGGAGCCAGAGAAAATGTAGGCCTCCTGTGTGACCATGACGACGGCTTGGCGCAGGTCGGCGTTCGCCGCGTTCCGAAGGTCGACGCCATCCAGCGTGACGGTGCCGGACGTTGGGTCGTAGAACCGAGCGATGAGTTTGGCCATCGTTGACTTGCCGGCGCCGGTGGTGCCGATCAGGGCAACGGTTTGACCGCCGGGGATGGTGATGTCGAGGTTCTTGAACACCGGCTCGTTGCCCGCATAAGCAAAACTGACGTGGTTAAACTTCAGGGTGCCGCCGGCGTGGGGCAGGGGAGTGGGATTCCTGGGTTCGACGACGCTCGGGTCCTCCTCAAGCACTCCGGATATCTTTTCCAGCGCCGACGAGGCGTTCTGCAGGGAGTTGAAGAACATCGTGAGGTTTTGCACCGGGTCGAAGAATCGACGCGAGTAGAGCACCACGGCGAGAAGCACGCCGATGGCCATGGTGCCGTTGACCACGCGGAACGCACCCAGCACCAAAACGACCACCATCGTGAAGTTGCCGATGAGACGCAGACCCGGGTCGAACGTGCCGAATAGTCCGATCACGCGGCGGTTGGCGTTGCGGTACTTGATGGCTGAAGCGCTGTAGCGCTCATCGTTCCGCTCTTCCCGGCGGAATGCTTTGACTGCTCGGATGCCGGTCATTGTCTCGACGAACTGCACGATCAGTCGCGCCGACCAGATGCGAGCCTCACGGAAGGCCAAACGCGACTGGGTGGCGAACCATCGTCCGAAGAAGAACAGAGGAATGAAGGCAAACAGAATGGGCAGGAAGCTCTGCGGGTCGAGACTCACCAGTGCGATTCCCGTGAAGGCCATGTACAGCGTGCCGCTGACCAGGTCGCTGACTCCGCCATCCAGGAATTCGCGCACGGTGTCGAGGTCGCTCGTTTGCCGCGCAATCACGCGCCCGCTGGTGTATTTCTCGTGGAAAGCGACCCCAAGCTTCTGGGTGTGCTCAAACATCCGGGCGCGCAGGTCGAAGAGCACGGTTTGGCTGACCATCGTCGACGACCGGCGGTAGAGCATCAGCATGGTTCCGCCGAGAGCGGAGAGACACACATAGGCGAGGGCAATCCAGAGGGCGGGCTTCCAGTCGCCGCTCGCGGTGAGGGCACCGAGCCCCTTGTCGATGCCAATAGCCAGCAGGGTGGGCCCGGCGACCTGAGCAATCGTGCTGATGACGACCATGCCCATCGTGGCGAAAACGCGCTTGCGCATTGGGCGGATGCTCGTTCCGAGCAGGCGCAGGGAACGCTGGCGGAGTGCCTTGACCTCAGCTTTAGAGAGGTCGCGACGTTCTTCGGGGGCAACACCGTAGATGCTCATGCTTGGGCCCCCTCGGGGGTATCCAGCAGAGTCGTCTCGACGTCGAGGGCAGAGATCACGTGGCGGTATCGCGCCGAGCGGGCCAGGAGCTCTTTGTGAGTGCCAATGTCGGCGATGACGCCGTGGTCGAGAAGGGCTACCCGGTCGGCAAGCATCACTGTCGATGGACGGTGGGCGACGATGAGTGCGGTGGTGTGCGTAAGCACGCTGCGCAAAGCCTGCTCGACCATGGCCTCGGTCTCGACGTCGAGGGCCGAGAGGGGGTCGTCGAGCACGAGCATCCGTGGTTCTGTGGCAACGGCGCGAGCAAGTGCCAGGCGCTGACGCTGTCCGCCTGACAGGCTCAGGCCCTCTTCGCCCACCTTGGTGTCGACCCCTTGGGGAAGGGTCTTCACGAATCCTGCCTGAGCGATCCCCAGTGAGGATGCGAGAACTTCGTTGGCGGGCACGGAGGTGAGGTCGTCAAGGTCATCGCGACCCAGAAGCACGTTCTCGCGCACGGAAAGCGAGAACAGCGTGGGGTCTTCGAAGGCCATGGCCACCTCAGTGCGCAAGCTGTCGAGGCTGACGGTGCGAATATCTTGGCCATCAATAAGAATGCGACCGGCGGTGACGTCATTGAGTCGCGTGACGAGCGACGTCACGGTGGACTTGCCGGAGCCGGTGAGGCCGACCAGGGCAACGGTTTCCCCAGCATGGATGCGCAAATTGACGCCGTTGAGAATGTCGGGTTCGTCGGGCTGGGCATCCGCGAATCTGAAGTGCACATCCTCGAAGACGAGCTCGCCCGGACCCGGTGCGAGGGCCACCGCACCAGGCTCATCCTGGATATCCATGGGAGCGTCGTAGACCTCGTAGTAGCGGTCGAGCGCGTTGGACGCGTCAATGGTGAGCGCGAGCAGCATGCCGATGTTTTCAAGGGGCCAGCGCAAGACAGCGGAGGTAGCAAAGAAAGCGAACAGGGTTCCCACCGTGACTGCGTTGTTGCCGGCCAAGAAGATGCCAACGAGCAGCACAGCGGCGAGGGCGACATCCGGAATGAGGACAAGCCAGAACGACAGTTGACCCGAGGTGCGACCCGTGGTGAG
>CAZPVE010000125.1:0-3635 GCA_964589925.1 uncultured Aurantimicrobium sp.
GCTGCTCAGTCGAGCGAACGAAGTATTTGATGTTGTCAAAGTCGATTTCGGACAGGTCGGCGCCCCATGTTGGCATGGGCTTGCGGGTAAAGAGTTCGTAGCCCTTGAGGCGAGTCTTGAGCATCCACTCTGGCTCGCTCTTGAGACCGGAAATGTCAGTGACGACCTTGTCGTTGATTCCGCGTCGAGCACTCGCTCCTGCTGCGTCGGCATCGTGCCAACCGAACTCATACACGCCAAGGCCGTCAAGTTCAGGCCGGTTGATCAGAATGTCTGACATGGCAGTCCTTTGTTGGAAGTGAATGGATCTCGAGGGTGCAGAGGCCGCTCACTGCGATTGCCATGACGCAAGCAAACGCAGTGCCTCGTCGTTGAGTTGAGCTTCAAACACGTTGTGTTGAGCCTTCAGTCTAGCCGTAGCGTCGAATAACGCACAGGCGAGCGAGGGCATTCCCAGCCCGTCGAAATGAGAAGATGAACGCATGAATGCTCTCACGCGCTGGTTGCCACATTCAGTCGACCGACGAGTTCGGTTTATGGCCTGGACAACACTGGTCGTGCAGATTCTGATCGTGGTGACTGGAGGCGCTGTTCGTCTCACCGCGAGTGGTTTGGGCTGCCCAGAGTGGCCAACCTGTGATGGTTCATCGATAGTTACAACCCCTGAAATGGGAATCCACGGAGTCATTGAATTCGCCAATAGACTCCTGACTTTCCTTCTCGTCATCGTCGCCATCGCAGCATTTGGCTCGGTGTGGAACCTTCGCAAAAGCCGTCGAGACCTGTTCTGGCTGACTCTGATGATTGGTTTGGGCATTCCAGCTCAAGCTCTTATCGGCGGCGTCAGTGTGTGGACGAAACTCAACCCATACGTTGTTGGGCTCCACTTCGTCGTGTCGATCGTTCTGGTCGTGCTGTCGACGTTGTTTGTCTTGCGGGTCGGTGAGTCCGTCTCTAGTCCGGACGCGTCAGCATCACGCGGCCTCCCCCTGGCGACCTGGGTGGTAGCCATCCTCCAACTCGTCACCATTTCTCTGGGAATCCTGACGACTGGGTCAGGCCCCCACGCAGGCGACGCAAAAGCGCCTCGAAACGGCCTTGATACCTACACCCTCGAGCATCTCCACAGCTATCCGGCCTACGCGGCCGTGATCGCTACAGCAATCGTGCTGGCAGCTTCGTTGCTTTCACAGAACACGGTTGTGTCCCGCGCAGCGGGGATGCTGATGGCTGTAAACGCACTCCAGATCGTGATTGGCATCTGGCAATCCCGCACCGGGCTGCCGCCGATCCTCGTGGGAACACACATGCTTCTCGCGTGCCTCGTGGCTGCGGCGTCCACGAACCTTGTCTATCGAGCTCGCAAGGGTTAGTGACCAAACGGCAAGAGCGCGTCAATCGCGATGGCCAAGAACAGCAGCGTCAGATAGGCATTTGAGAGATGAAATAGTTTCATCGGCCTCGGGTCGTTGTGGCGAATAGCACGCGAGTAGAGCCGGTGACTCTCGACAAGGAACCACGTTCCTGAACCCACTGCAACGATGGCGTACACGGGCGTCATGGGCGCAACGATGACCAGCAGAAGTGAGGCTGCGACCGTGGCCCAAGCGTATAAAACGATCTGGAGACCAACAGTGACGCGTCCCCGAACCACGGTCAGCATGGGCACTCCGGCGTCGCGATAGTCCTGCCGGTAGCGCCACGACAATGGCCAGTAGTGCGGTGGGGTCCACAGGAAAATTATCAAAAACAAAATCACGGGCGTCCAGGCGAGCGAACCCGTGACGACAGCCCAACCGATAAGGACGGGGAACCCGCCGGCTGCCCCTCCCCAGACGATGTTCTGCGGGGTCCGACGCTTGAGCAGCAGGCTGTAAACCACGACGTAGAAGAGAATTGCACCGACCGAAAGGGCCGCAGCCAAGAAGTTCGTGAACACCAGGAATAGTGCCGTGCTCACGACCCCAAGGGTGAAAGCAAAAACGAGCGCTTCTCGATCGGAAACCTCACCAGTAACGAGGGGACGTCCCTTGGTTCGATTCATCACACGATCAATATCGCGATCGATGTAGCAATTGAAAGCGCCTGCGCTTCCGGCGCTAAGAGCGCCTCCAATGAGCGTGACTACCACGAGCCATACCGAAGGCACTCCTCGCTGGGCAAGAAACATTGTCGGGATGGTGACGGCCAACAGGAGCTCCATGACGCGTGGCTTCGTCAGCGAGACATACGCGCCAATCTTGCGACGAAACCCGATGGCCGCCCGAACGGGCTTGTGCGCATCAGTTGTCGTCATGGATGTGAACCTTCGGTTGGTGGTTTGCATAAGTCTACGCGTCGCCCTCGACCAAGACCTCACCGCCTCCAACCCGCTCGGAGACTATGATTGTGGGGTGCCATCACGGCATCGTCGAGACACATAAAACGCCGCCAAGACAGCGGCAATCATCGCACTTTGACCGAAAGGCCGCTCTACACATATGTCTTCTCTTGACTGGAATTCACTGGACGACAAGGCGGTCGACACGGCCCGCGTTCTTGCGGCTGACGCAGTAGAGAAGGTTGGCAACGGCCACCCCGGAACCGCGATTAGTCTTGCCCCTCTTGCCTACCTGCTCTTCCAGAAGGTCATGCGTCGTGACCCCAGCGACGACCAGTGGATTGGCCGCGATCGATTCATCCTCTCTGTTGGTCACAGCTCGCTCACGCAGTACGTGCAGTTGTATCTCGGCGGCTACGGTCTCGAGCTCGACGACATTAAGGCTCTTCGCACCTGGGGTTCACTGACCCCTGGTCACCCCGAGTATGGACACACGAAGGGCGTCGAAATCACTACCGGACCTCTCGGACAGGGTCTCGCGTCTGCTGTCGGTTTTGCGTACGCGCAGCGCTTTGAGCGCGGGCTCTTTGACCCGTCCGCCGCGCCTGGTGCGAGTCCGTTCGACCACCACGTTTATGTCATCGCCGGTGATGGTGACATGCAAGAGGGTGTGACCGCCGAAGCGTCTTCGCTCGCTGGCCACCAGCAGCTTGGAAACCTCATCGCGATATACGACTCGAACCAGATCTCCATTGAGGACGACACCAACATTGCCTTCACCGAAGACGTGAAGGCTCGCTACGAGTCGTACGGTTGGGATGTTCAGGTCGTCGATTGGAAGAAGAGTGGCGCTTACGTTGAAGACGTAGCCGAGCTCTACGCAAGCATCGAGCGGGCAAAGACAGTCACCGACAAGCCCTCGCTCATCATCCTTCGCACAATCATCGGATGGCCCAGCCCGAAGAAGCAGAACAGTGGCAAGATTCACGGCTCCGCATTGGGTGCAGAGGAACTAGCAGGACTCAAGGCTGTTCTCGGATTTGACCCTGAGCAGACCTTCGAGGTTTCGGACGAGGTCATTGCTCACACCCGTCAGGCTGTGGCTCGCGGCGCTCAGGCCCGCGCCGATTGGCAAATCTCTTTCGACGCCTGGGCAAGCGCCAATCCTGAAGCCAAGAAGGTTTTCGATCGCCTCGAAGCAGGCGAAGTTCCTGCCGGTCTCGAGGAGGCCCTGCCCACCTTTGAAGGCGGAACCGAAGTGTCGACACGCGCCGCCTCGGGCAAGGTGCTCAACGCCATCGGGCCCGTAAGGCCC
>CAZPVE010000126.1:0-3632 GCA_964589925.1 uncultured Aurantimicrobium sp.
ACCATTGAACAACTGAAAAACGGCCAAATCGACCCCCAGAAGCTCTCCCAGATGAGATCGGCGATGGCGACGACGGGTACCCGGCGCGGCTCCGAGTTGACCGTCAATCTGGTCGAGGAGGCGCTCGCCTCCCGCTCGGACCCAGCCTCGTAGGTTATAAACGAGAGTCGCAGTAATTCGTGGCGACGATCCGAGGACTCGAAAGGCACGTGCGTGATCAAGCCTGAGTCCACCTCCGCGGCACCGAGCGAGATGTCTCGAGTGCACTTCATTGGCATCGGTGGATCGGGCATGAGCGGCATCGCAGCCATGTTTGACGACCTCGGCATCGAAGTTTCTGGGTCAGACGTGCGCGACTCCCACGCACTCGACGTCCTGCGTGAGCGCGGAATCAAGGTCTTCGTCGGTCATGATGCCGCGAACCTCGGGGATGTTGACGCTGTCGTGGTTACCGGCGCGCTGTGGCAGGACAACCCTGAGTACGTTTTGGCTCTCGATCGCGGCATCCCAGTAATGCATCGCTCGCGAGCCTTGAACTGGCTCGTCCGGGGAAAACGCCTCGTCTCGATTGCTGGGGCTCACGGCAAGACCACGTCGACGGGCATGATTGTGACCGCTCTGCTGGAGCTCGGACAGACACCCGGGTTTGTCAACGGTGGCGTTGTGCAATCCCTCAAGACCAGCAGTTCCTTGGGTGATTCCGACCTATTCGTCATTGAGGCGGACGAATCCGACGGCTCTTTCCTGCTGTACGACACCAAAATTGCGCTCATTACCAATGTCGACGCCGATCACCTCGACCACTACGGTTCGCACGAGGCGTTCGATGAGGCATTTGTTGAATTTGCCTCTCGAGCCGATGAACTCGTTGTGATTTCGAGTGACGATGCTGGGGCGGCGCGTGTGCGTGAGCGTCTTGCGCACCCGACTATCGTCACATTTGGTGAGTCACCAGATGCCACGGTTCGCGTTAGCGATGTGGTTTCCGATGCTTCGGGCGTCGGCTTCGTGATTCATTTCGACGGCCACGCGTACCCGGCACAGCTCAGAGTGGCTGGCCATCACAACGCTATCAACGCTGCTGGTGCGTTCGCGGTCATCGTCGGGCTGGGATTCGAACCGGCCCAGACCGTTGCCGCGCTCGAGGCTTTTGGCGGCACGGAGCGCCGCTTCGAGCTTCACGGCATTGTCAGCGGTGTCAGCGTTTACGACGATTATGCGCACCACCCGACCGAGGTCGAGGCCATTTTGACGGCCGCTCGCACGGTCGTCGGGGATGGTCGACTCATTGCTATTCAACAGCCGCACACCTACAGCCGCACGCAGGCCATGGCCGGAGAGTTTGCGGAGGTTCTCGAAAACCTCGCCGACCACACCATCGTCCTCGATGTCTACGGGGCCCGTGAGGATCCTGTCCCGGGAGTCACAGGTGCGCTCGTGTCCGAGCGATTCCACGACCAGACCAAGGTGGCTTTCATTCCCGGTTGGGATGAAGCAGCTGAATACGCTGGCGCGATCGCCAAGCCGGGTGACTTCTTCATCACGCTGGGTTGCGGCGACGTTTATCGAATCATCCCGAGCGTCCTTTCGGCCCTCGAAAAGCACACGGGGACTGTCAGAAGCTCATGAAACGCCCCGAAGTCGGCCGCGCCAAGCCGACAGAACCCAAGAAGCCTCCCAAGGCGACGGCGAGTGCCAAGGCGGGCGCGGAATCTCGCGCCACCACGAGCGCCAAGCCGAGCGCCACGGCAGCCGCGAAGAAGAGTGCACCCAAGCCAGAGCGTCTCACGCCTGCGGGTCGAAAGAAGGCCAGCGCAACTGCTCAGGCCCGGCGCGAGGTTCGCGAAGCGGTCAAAGCCCGCAAGGCCTTCGAGCGGAATGAGATCCGCCGGTTTACTGCGCATTTGCGCCGTCGACGAATCACCATTTTCACGATTATTGGCAGCGTCCTTGGCCTTGCCATTTTTGTGGGAATCGGCGTATTTTCACCACTCATGGCCCTTCAGAAAGTTCAGGTCGTGGGTACAACTCGTGTCGACCCGATGGCCATTGTTGCCGATTTACAGAACCAGATAGGGCGGCCGTTGCCGCTGGTCGACACCCGTGCCATCGAGCAGTCGTTGGCTAAGCAGCCCTTGGTCAAGAGCTACTCAACCCAGTCGATCCCCCCGCACACCCTCGTGGTGAGAATTGTCGAGCGCAGCCCGATTGGCTACCTGCAAACCTCTCAGGGATTTAACCTGGTTGATCCCGCGGGCGTATCGATCGAACTCACTCCAACTCGCGTCTCGCCGGTACCGCTGATAGCAGTAAACGGGGGATCGGCTACTGCCTCCGGATTCCCAGCGGCCGTTGCCGTCCTTCGCGCTTTGCCGGCATCCCTGCAGGGCAAAGTGGATCAGGTGACTGCGACGACCACCGACGACGTGAGCTTTGTGCTCAAGGATTCGGGAGTGCGCGTGGTCTGGGGTTCCCCGGAGCAATCCGACTTGAAGGCCCGTGTGTTGGCCTCGTTGATGAAGGCTCATCCTCCGTCACGAAACTCTGTCTACGATGTCTCGTCGCCCGCCTCGGTGGTTGTGCGCTAGCTCTGTCCGGCACTGCGGGGCCTTTCGCGACACGATTTTGTTTTCGTGCGTGTCGCATCGATTAATCGTTGCCACCTGCCTTTAGCCTCAGGTTCAAGAATTACATACTGAGCATAACTTTAAGCCTCAACCTGAGGTTTAAGGTACTCAGAGAGGCCGAACATGAACAAGCAGAATTACCTCGCCGTTATCAAGGTCGTTGGTGTTGGTGGAGGCGGTGTCAACGCCGTCAACCGCATGATCGAACTCGGCCTCAAGGGCGTCGAATTCATCGCCATCAACACGGATGCGCAGGCGCTGCTGCTCAGTGAGGCTGACGTCAAGCTCGACGTGGGACGCGAGCTTACGCGTGGCCTCGGTGCGGGTGCTGACCCCGAGGTCGGCCGCAAGGCTGCCGAAGACCACGCCGATGAGATCGAAGAAGCTCTCGCTGGTGCCGACATGGTCTTCGTCACCGCAGGTGAGGGTGGCGGAACCGGCACCGGTGGTGCCCCGGTTGTTGCCAAGATTGCCAAGTCGATTGGCGCACTGACCATTGGTGTTGTCACCAAGCCTTTCGGTTTCGAAGGGCGTCGCCGTCAGGCCCAGGCTGACGCCGGTGTCGCGGCTCTTCGCGCTGAGGTCGACACTCTCATCGTCGTTCCTAACGATCGACTCCTCGACATCAGCGACCGCAGCATCAGCGTTCAAGAGGCCTTTGCCACCGCTGACCAGGTTCTCCTCGCTGGTGTGCAGGGAATCACCGACCTCATCACCACTCCCGGACTCATCAACCTCGACTTCGCTGACGTCAAGTCGGTGATGCAGGGCGCTGGATCGGCTCTGATGGGTATCGGTTCGTCGCGTGGCGCCGACCGTGCCATCAAGGCCGCCGAGCTCGCCGTTGCTTCGCCCCTTCTCGAGGCCAGCATCGAAGGTGCTCGTGGTGTTCTTCTTTCCATCCAGGGTGGATCCAACCTCGGTATGTTCGAGATCAACGATGCCGCCAAGCTGGTTCAGGATTCGGTTCACCCCGAGGCAAACATCATCTTCGGTACGGTCATT
>CAZPVE010000127.1:0-3614 GCA_964589925.1 uncultured Aurantimicrobium sp.
GCAATCTCGGGGAGGTTGATGCCGTACAACTCGAGTGCGCTCTGTGATTCCTCTTGAGGTCCTTGCTGTTGCATGATTTCTCCCTTGGTGGTGCTAAATCTTTTTCACCGAGGCGGTGACAGTGAATTTTGGGGTGCGCGAGATCTCTCGCGTGGGGCCGACGATGCGGGTGAGGTGGCTCTGGTAGCCGAGGTGACGGTTGGCCACCACCCACAGCTCGCCGCCGGGCTTGAGCACGCGGGCCGCTTCTTCGAAAAGCCGCATGCTGGTGTCGGTGTGCACGGCCGCCCCGGAGTGGAACGGCGGATTGAACAGGATGAGGTCGACGCTGGCGTCAGGCTGGCTGGCCAACCCGTCGTCGCGAGTCACCGTGATGCGGTCGCTCAAGGCGTTGGCCTCGACGGTTCCCTGTGCCGATGCCACGGCAGCGGCCGACTGGTCACTGGCAATCACGGAGGCCGTTGGGCGCAGCCGCGCGATGGCCACCGCGAGAATGCCGGTGCCGCATCCAAAGTCGATGATGGTGGATGCACTAGCCGGAGTCTGGTCGAGCACGGCGAGCAGCTCGCGCGTGCCGATGTCGAGGTTGATGCCGGCGAAGACTCCGCCGTGCGCCGTGATGGTCATGTCGATGTTGTCGTAGCGCTTCGACTTGGGCCAGAAGGCGAGGTCGGCAAGGCCGGCTTCAGCAATGGGACCGCGAGCGCGAAGCACACGACTCTTTTGCACAGCCAGGCTGGCGGTGACCTTGGTGAAGTACTGCTTCATCACGTCGTTCATGCCGAGCGTCATATGCTTGATGCGGCCACCGGCAAAAACGAGCACGTCGTCGGCTGCGTAGGCGGCGATCAGGGCGCTCCACTGGTCGAGCTGGTCGAGCGAGCGCGGCAAACGCAGGGCGACAATGCGGGCACCGGCAACGAGTTCGGGCGTCAACTCGTGGTGAGTAAAACCCTTCACCGCGGTGGCCTGAGCGTTGTTGTCGAGCGCAAGTTCGCCGGAACGCGCATCCTGGTGCACTCGAACCGAGCTAAAGCCCAGCTCGGCAATTGCGCCCAGTGTGATGGCACCAAAGGCGTCGCCGATGACCACGAGACTCGACTCGAGCAGGCTCGGGTCGGCGTTCACCTCGTGCGCCAGCTCCGACAGAATCAGTCGGTCGGCAGCATCGACCGCAACGAGCTCGGGTGCTTCGAGGTCTGGCCAGCGGCGCAGCTGCTCGAAACTCAGTGTGCTCATTAGGGGCGTCCAAACGGTCGATAGATGACAACCTCGTTTTGCTTGCGCACACGGGTTCCGGCGCGCAGGGATTGCACGCCTTCGGCTCCCGCGGCGAACACGCGACGGCCGGGTTGGGCGAGCAGGGCGTCGGCGAGGGCGGATTCGAGCTCACGAACGCGAGCGGCAAGTTCATCCCGCTGATCTTCGAGTTCCAGGATGCGCCGAATACCCTCGAGCGTGATGCCCTCGGCACTCAGCCGAGCTACCTCGCGCAGCTTGGCGACGTCTCGCATCGAGTAACGACGCGAGAGGCCTGCCGTGCGGCCGGGCTCCACCAGACCAAGGCGGTCATACTGACGCAGGGTCTGGGGGTGGAGCTCGGCGAGCTCAGCCGCCATCGAGATGGTGAAGATCGGTTGCGTCTCATCCATTTCGATGACCTATCGACGAGCCTTGGAAAGCAGGTCGGCACGCGGGTTTTCGGCCGGGGCAACCGCGGCGAACGCCTCGAGTGCCTCCTTGGCCTTGCCCTCAAGGTGACTGGGCACAGCAACCTGAACGATCGCGAGCAGGTCGCCCTGGGCTTTGGCGGTCTTGACGCCGCGGCCCTTGACGCGCAGCACGCGGCCACTCGGGGTTCCGGGCGCGACCTTCAGCTTGACCGGCTCACCCTCAAGGGTGGGCACTTCAATCGTGGCGCCGAGAGCGGCCTCCACAAAGGTCACGGGCACGTTCACGCGAATGTTGTCGCCGTCGCGCTCAAACACCGGATGCTTGCCCACCGTCACGGTCAGCACGATGTCGCCCGGGGCTCCGCCATCCTGACTGGGGTGGCCTTTGCCGCGCAGGCGAATCTTTTGCTGGTCCACCGTTCCGGCAGGAATCTTGACCTTCACGTTCCCCGTGGGGGTGTTCAGGCTCATGGTTTCGCCGTGGATGGCTTCGAAGAAGTCGACGGTCACACCCGAGACAATGTCTTGACCCTTGGTTGGTCCGCCCCAGCCGCGGAATCCGCCGCTGGCTTGACCAAAGCGCTGACCGCCACCGCCGCCAAACATGCTGCTGAAGATGTCGCCGAAGTCAGCACCCTGACCACCACCGAACATTCCACTCATGTTGTCGTAGCCGCCACCGGCACCGGGCGCGGTAAAGCGAGCACCCGATCCCATGGCGCGAACCTGGTCGTACTCCTGACGCTGCTTGGCATCCGAGAGCACCGAGTAGGCCTCGCTGATCTCTTTGAACTTTGCTTCGGCCTTCGCGTTGCCCTGATTTGAGTCGGGGTGATACTCGCGAGCGAGCTTGCGATAGACCTTCTTGAGTTCGGCGTCGCTCACATCTTTGGAGACGCCCAGCGTCTTGTAAAAGTCTTTGTCGAACCAGTCTTGACTAGCCATGGATGCCTCCTTTCTGGCGTGTGGTCTGACTATTCAGCGGGGACAGCGACAACGACCTTCGCTGCGCGAACCTGGGTGCTACCGAGCTGGTAGCCCACCTCAACAACGTCAAGGATGGTCGCGGCAGTGACATCGGCCGAGGGCTGTTGCACGATTGCCTCGTGCAGGTTGGGGTCAAAAGGCTCGCCAGCAGCACCGTAGGCGGTGAGGCCCATGCGCTCGATGACGGCGCGAAGCTTCGCCGAAATGGCTGCGATGGGGCTGCCCTCAACGAGGTCGCCGTGCTTGTCGGCGCGATCGATGTCATCGAGCACCGGCAACAGCAGTCGGACGGTGTCACCGATCACACGCTCGCGCTCAACCTCACGGTTGGCTTCGGTGCGCTTGCGGTAGTTGGCGTACTCCGCGGTGACGCGCTGCAGGTCGGCCAGGCGCTCAGCGGCCAGGTCGTCTGCTGCCTTCTCGAGGAACGAAAGGTCGACATCGTCGAGACTGGTCTCAACGTCGGCGTCTTCAAGCACTTCGGGAGCGGCGTCGTATCCGGGGTCTTCAGCGAACTCCGGTTCGGGGGAGCCCGAAGGCTCCCCTTCCCCAGCGTGGTTCTGGTTGTCGGCCATGGTTACTTGGCGTCCTTGTCGGCAGCCTCGTCGTCTTCAACAACCTCGGCGTCGACAACGTCCTCATCGGATGCTGCTTCACCCTCGGGTGCTGCGGCCTCAGCCTGGCTCTGCGCGTAGATGGCTTCACCGAGCTTGGTCTGGCTTTCGACGAGCTTGTCGTAAGCCGACTTCACTGCGGCGTCGTCGTCGGTAGCGAGAGCTGCCTTGACGGCGTCGACGTCTGCTTGAACATCCGACTTCACATCAGCCGGAAGCTTCTCGTCGTTTTCCTTGATCAACTTCTCGATCGAGTAGACGAGCTGCTCGGCACCGTTGCGGGTCTCGGCCGACTCGCGGCGAGCCTTGTCTTCGGCGGCGTGCTCTTCAGCCTCGCGAA
>CAZPVE010000128.1:0-3488 GCA_964589925.1 uncultured Aurantimicrobium sp.
CCTGTGATGACCTGGGGGTCAACACCGTCGGGGAGCTGAGACTTGATGCGGCTGATGGCCTGATTGATTTTCTGCTCCGACACGAGCAGGTCGCTGCCATAGCCAAACGACACGGAAATAAGGCTGAAGTTGGTGCTGGAGGTTGCCTTGGTGTTTTCTACGTCAGGCACACCCTGGATAGCCGTCTCAATGGGAGTGGAGACATCGTGGTTGACCACATCAGGTGAGGCCCCTGGGTAGGAGGTCAAAATTGCCAGCTGCGGGAAACTGACGGAGGGCGCCAACTCCTGTTTCAACCCGGAGAGGGCGATCGTGCCGAAAACGGCAACAACGATGGTGACCAGGGCGATGAGCGCCTTATTTTTCATGGACGCAACGGCGAAGATATGCACGTGTGAAGTCTCTCACCGAGGAGTGAACTTCGCCTAAACCGGATTCACGGCAAATATTCAGCGAGGAACATTCGGTAAACAGGCCCATGAGGTTTTCGCGCGGGGCGCGGAGCGGAGTATTCTCATCCCTCGTGAGCAAAGAGAACGACGAACTCGAACCACCCGAGGAAATCAAGTCAGCGAAACACTGGATTATCGGCGAACCACTACCCACCAAGAACCTCGAAGGCGAGCTTCTGCCCAAGCGCATCGCGCTTCCCATTTTCGCCAGTGACGCACTCTCGTCGGTTGCCTACGCCCCGCAAGAGCTCATCATCATTCTTCTTATTGGTGGCCTGGCGTTTCTCTCGTTCGCTCCCTGGATTGCCGCCGCCGTCATCCTGTTGATGATCGTTGTGGTGGCCAGCTACCGCCAGCTCATCAAGGCGTACCCCTCGGGTGGTGGCGACTACGAGGTGGCCAGCAAGAACATCGGCGAATGGGCTGGTGTTACCGTGGCCTCCGCACTGCTCGTTGACTACGTCATGACCGTGGCTGTTTCGGTCGCTTCGGGCGTGGACAACCTGATTTCGGCACTGCCGTTCTTGAACCCGTGGCGTGTAGCGATGGCCGTCGGCTTCGTCGTCATTCTCGCCGCGATGAACCTCCGAGGCGTTCGTGAGTCGGGCAAGGCGTTCGCCATTCCCACCTATCTGTTCGCCGGTTCGGTCTTCATTCTTATCGTCACCGGACTCGTGCAGACGATCCTGGGCCACCCTCCCGTGGCGGAGTCGGCTCAGTATGCCGTCAAGTCTGAGGGCATCGCACAGGCCGCGATCATCCTGCTGCTTCTTCGTTCTTTTGCCAGTGGATGCTCGGCTCTCACCGGAGTTGAGGCGATTGCCAACGGTGTTCCTGCATTCCGCAAGCCCAAGATCAACAACGCTCGAACCACGCTACTGATGATGGGCGGCATCGCCGTCACGCTGTTCGCCGGTCTTGTCACGCTGGCCCTGGTCTCGGGCGTGCACTACGTAGAGAACGCTTGTCAGCTGGTTGGCTTCCCGAATTGTGAGACGGCACCGCAGCGAAGCCTCATCGCCCAGATTGCGGCTGCCACTTTTGGCAACAACTCGTTCCCGTTCTTTGTGATTCAGGCCGCGACCGCTCTGGTGCTGTTGCTCGCTGCTAACACCGCATTCAACGGATTCCCTCTGCTCGGCTCGGTGCTCGCCCACGACGGATACGCCCCCAAGGCCCTCGAAACCCGCGGTGACCGCCTCATCTACTCGAACGGCGTTATCGCCCTCGCATTGACCGCGATCACGGTGCTGCTCGTGTTCCAGGCCAACCTGACCCAGCTCATCCAGCTCTACGTCATCGGCGTATTCGTGTCGTTCACCCTGGGTCAAACCGGCATGGTGCGTCACTGGTTGCGCTTGCTCAAGACCAAGCCGGCAGACACCCGCAGCATCAAGCTGTCGATGTCGATCAACATCACCGGTGCAATCTTTACCGCCGTCGTTCTGGTCGTCGTCACCATCACCAAGTTCACTCACGGCGCGTACATCGTGTTCATCATCATGCCGATCTTGTACGTGCTGATGCTCGGCGTCCACCGCTACTACCGCGACGTCGCCGCCGAAATCGCTGTCGACGAAGACGTGAAGTTCGGCAAGGAAGGCGACCACGCTATCGTGCTCGTCGGCAAGATTCAGAAGCCGGTTCTCAAGGCCCTGGACTACGCGATTGCCGCCCGTCACGACAGCCTCGAGGCCGTGCACATTTCCGTCAGCGAGGTAGCAACTGCCGCCCTCGAGCTCGACTGGATTCGCCACAACATCCACGTTCCGCTGCACATCATCAACTCGCCCTACCGCGACTTGAGTTGGCCGCTCGTGGAACACATTCGTGAGCACATCGCCCAACATGGTTCTGAGATTGTGACCGTCTACCTGCCCCAGTACATCGTGGGTCACTGGTGGGAGCACGCGCTGCACAACCACCGCTCGCGTCGGCTGAAGCAGCGTCTGATGCTCGAGCACGGTGTCACCATTGCTCTCGTTCCGTGGCGTCTCGACTCGTCCGACCTTCTCTACGGCCGCCGCTCCCGCCCACTCCCCGGACAGGACCGCCGTGGTGAGCCGGTCATGACGACCGCGCGCATCCCGTTGCCTCCGGCTTCTGCCACTGGCCCTGTTCAGACCACCACACCCACCGCGCGACAGAAGCGGGCAACCCGAGCCGCCGCTCGTCGCGACACGAAGAAGTAATCAGGATGCGCAGCGTTATCGCCGTTTTCATCGGCGGCCTGATCGGCACCTCGGCGCGCTACCTCGTGGGATTTGCCGTGCCCCGCGACGTATCCGAGGTGGCGTGGAACACCATCATGGTGAACGTTATTGGCTCGCTCCTGCTGGGCTTGCTCGTGGCGAGCCTGTGGCGTCGCGAAGCGACTCCCGACTGGCTCAAGGCAGGACTCGGCGCTGGAGTCCTCGGTTCATTCACGACCTTCTCGGCCGTCGCCGTGGGAGGCTCGTTCGCTGGCCTTTCGGGATTCCCGCTGATCGGTGTGCTCGACGTGGGGCTTTCAGTAATTTTGGGCTTGCTGGCCGCCGCGGCCGGAATCTGGCTCGGCGGACGATTTACTCGCCGGGCGGCGAGCGCCGAAGTCATCCCTGACGAGGGCGTAGACCTGTGATCTCCTGGCCTCTCTTAGTTTCTATTGCCGTCGGCGGCGCGCTCGGCGCCGTAGCCCGCTTCGGCATCCAAAAGTGGCTTCCGGTTCGTGGCCGCAAGCTTCCCGTTGGCGTTCTCATCATCAACCTCGTGGGGTCGCTCGTCGCGGGAGTGGTTCTCGCCCTCATGGTGAAGGGCCTCGTTTCGGTCGAAGTCGGCGCCGTGATCATCACCGGCTTCTGTGGCGGGTTTACAACCTTAAGCACATTTGCCGTTGAAACAGTTGAGCTGTTCCGGGTGGATGCATGGAAGACGGCCTACCTGAACATCATCGTCACGGTCGTCGGCGGTGTGGGCTTGGCCCTCGTCGCATTTGTGTTGACAAAAACCTTGCTCTAGCCGCCACCTGCTAGACTCGCCCTCAGTCTTTTCTATGTT
>CAZPVE010000129.1:0-3448 GCA_964589925.1 uncultured Aurantimicrobium sp.
CAAAGAACCAGATCGACTGATAGTGGTCGGCGAAGTAGGCCTTCTCTTCTGGCGAGCGCGGAGGCACCGGGGCGAGCTGATACGGGTCGCCAAACATGATGACCTGCACGCCACCGAACGCTTCGTGACGCTTGTGCCGCACCTCACGAAGCGTGCGATCGATGCCGTCGAGCACGTCGGCGTTCACCATCGAGACCTCATCGATCACAAGCGTGTCGATGGCCTGCAGCACTTTGCGCTTCTGCGGTGAGTGGGTGAGCTTTTGGTTGCCGATCAGACCGATCGGCAAAAAGAAGAGTGAGTGGATAGTCGTTCCCTGCACGTTGAGCGCAGCAACCCCCGTGGGCGCGCACACCGCCACCTGCTTGCTCGTGTTCTCGGTGAGGTAGTTGAGCAAGGTCGACTTTCCCGTACCCGCGCGGCCGGTGATGAACACATGCTCGCGGGTCGACTCAATCAGGTCGAAGACCTTGCGCTGCTCCTTGGAGAGCTTGACCTTTTTCACGAGGCCGACTCGCTGGCCCCGGCATCGCGGGCGGCGGTTTTTGCCAGCATGGCGTTGTATGCCTCAAGCTCTTGATCACCGGTTCGGTCGGCGTTGCGGTCCCGGCGCTTTGTCACGCGCTCTTCACTGCGACTCCACTGAACAGCGACAACCAACATGAGGATGAGGTTCGGAATCTCACCAACACCCCACGCGATCTCACCACCGATGTATTGGTCCTCCAGTGGTGTCACACCCCAGGTTCGACCCATCGCCCCGTACCAGTCGGCCAAAAACAAGCCGGTGCTCGACATCAGACTCAACCCAAAGAACGCGTGAATCGTCATGGTCATAAGAAGCTGACCGACACGCATGGGGTAGGAGAGCTGTTTCACCCCGGGGTCGACGCCAATGAGCGACTGCACAAACAGATAGCCCGCGAGCAAGAAGTGCACAATCATCCACTCGTGACCAATGTGGTCAACTGTCGCCCACCGGAAAATCGGCGTGTAGTAGAACAGCCACAGCGAACCGACAAAGTTGATGGTCGCGAAAATCGGGTTCGAGATAAAGGCGGCGTAGCGCGAGTGCACGGCGATGAGAATCCACTCGCGGGCACCGCGTGATTGGTCGTCACGCTTGCGAATCGCGCGCAACGCCAGGGTCACCGGTGCACCAGGCACGAGCAGGATAGGCACCATCATGCCGAGGCTCATGTGGGCCAGCATGTGGGCACTGAAGAGGTAACGCTCGTAAACGTTGACTCCGCCATTCGTGATGTACGCCAACATCAACATGCCCGCGACCCAAAGCACTGCGCGGTACCAGGGCCACGCATCGCCCCTGCGACGAAGCCGAATAACGCCGGCGAGATAGAAGAAGATGCCGAAGCCACAGATGAGGAGCCAGATGAGATCGATGTGCCACAGCGTGAGGTAACGCTCGAACGAGACCTCTGGCGGCAAGGGGTCGCCGGTCAGAATTTGGGCTGGGGTGGGCGTGCTCGGCGGGGTGTCAGGAATCGGTGATGCCGTGCGAGCCAGTGCAGCAGCAACGCCCGAGGCGATGCCCATGATGACCAGTTCGATACCGGCAAACAACGCGAACGCGCGGTTCCTGCCGGTGCGCATGCGGCCGATGAGAACTCCGCGCTGGATAGCCCCGAAGATAACCAAGATGACCAGCGCAACAACCTTGATGATGACGAGCAGTCCGTACCCAGTGGCCAGCTGCGACCAACTGCCCACCCGCACAATGGCGTTGACCACACCGGACGTCACCACCACGATGAGCGAGATCAGGGCGAGGGTTGAGTAGCGCTCGGTGATGATGACCAGACGCTCCGGGGTGACCGTTCGGCGAAGCATGACCAGGGCAACCAAACCGCCCAGCCAGACGGCGACGAAAACCAGGTGCAGGCCGAGTGAGCTCATGGCGATGTCGTGGGCGGTGGCGCCCGCAGAGTGCCCCGTGAGGGCCATGGGCACGACCGGCGATAGCGCGAGCAAGCCGACGACGAAGAGAGCCGTCTGGTTGGTCACGGCGAAACACAAGGCTGTCGCTCCTGCAGAAAGCAGGGTTATCCAGAGCCAGGCCTGACCGAGGCCGACCTGGGTGACGAAGAAGCCGAGGCTCGCTCCGAAGGCCGAGTCAGCACTGAACGGCGTTTGGCTGACGTTGAGGAACGTGAAGATGAGAGTGGCCGCCGAAGCCACCGTGAGTACTGCGGCCGAAGCGGCGGCGATGTCGATGGCCCGACGGTAGGCCTTCTCACTGGAGGTGAACGCCCACAGCGCCAGGGCCAGGGCTCCGACGGTGACGGCCAGCGACAGGTTGACGATCATTCTGACGATCGGTAAGCCAAAGCGAACCACATCACCCGGGTCGGCAATCGGTCGCACCGCGGCTCCGCCACCGAGAGCTAGCCCCGCAAGCACGGCGACCAAGCCGGCGAGCAACACGATGCCCGGGGCGGTCAGTCGAAGGAGGCGAGGCACTATGTCAGCCTAGAGAAATTTGGGCAGGCGCATCTGAAGGTGTGCCTTAAACCCACGAGCGGGCATCCACCGTCATGGTGGACACCCGCTCGCGAAGGATTGGTGTCGCTAAGACTACTTAGCAGCAGCCTTCAGCTTGCTACCAGCCGAGATCTTGACGCCGTTCGAAGCAGCGATCTGGATGGTTGCGCCAGTCTGGGGGTTGCGACCGGTGCGAGCTGCACGCTTGGTGCGCTCTACCGAGAGGAAGCCGGGAAGGGTAACCTTGCCGCCGTCCTTGCCGACCTCTTTGGCGATGACCGAGAACAGAGCGTCGATAACGCCGTTCACGGATGCCTGCGACTGACCGGTGTGCGACGCAATAGCTGCGACGACCTCAGACTTGTTAAGAGCCATTTTGTCCTCCTGGACCTTGAGGTTTCTTGCGAAACCAAAATGTGGACGAGTTGGGCCTTTATCGGGCCGTCACTTCTGCCATCCGGGTGGATGACTGACTAGAAACTACCAAGGAAGTTGCGTATTTCCGCGGTATTTCGCGGGTGTGGCGAAACACGCCGTAATCGTGTCGCGAACACAAAAAGAGAGGCACAAGCCCGAAAGCCTGTGCCTCTCTTAAGAGTGGTGTGTTACCAGCTGCTCTTGGTGATACCGGGCAGCTCACCGTTGTGGGCCATGTCGCGGAAACGAACACGCGAAATGCCGAACTTGGTGAGAACACCGCGGGGACGACCGTCGATAGCGTCGCGGCTGCGAACGCGGATCGGCGATGCGTTGCGGGGAAGCTTCTGCAGGCCGACGCGAGCTGCCTCGCGCGACTCGTCGGTTCCGTTGGGGTCAACGAGAGCCTTCTTCAGCTCAAGGCGCTTGGCGGCGTAACGCTCAACAACTACCTTGCGCTGCTCGTTGCGGGCAATCTTGCTCTTCTTAGCCATGGTTAGCGCTCCTCGCGGAATTCAACGTGCTGACG
>CAZPVE010000130.1:0-3427 GCA_964589925.1 uncultured Aurantimicrobium sp.
GAGCCCGCCTACGTAGAGCACGCTTGGCGTATTCTCCCGGCGGAATATGTCACCGCCGCAGATGGAACGGGCGTTGTGCACTTGGCTCCCGCCTACGGCGAGGATGACCAGAAGGTGTGTGAAGAGGCCGGAATTCCGGTCATGCTGTCGGTCGATGATGGAGGCAAGTTCGTCTCGCGCTTCGGGGAGGTTGCCGGCCTTCAGGTTTTTGAGGCCAACAAACCGCTCACCAAGCTGCTGCGCGAAAACGGTCGCCTGCTGCGTGTTGCGAGCTACGAGCACAGCTATCCGCACTGCTGGCGCTGCCGCAACCCGCTCATCTATCGCGCGGTTTCGAGCTGGTTCGTTCGCGTCACCGATTTTCGCGACCGAATGGAAACCCTTAACCAAGAGATCACCTGGGTGCCTGACAACGTCAAGGATGGCCAATTCGGCAAGTGGGTTGCCGGCGCGCGCGACTGGTCGATTAGCCGCAACCGCTACTGGGGTTCACCAATCCCGGTCTGGAAGAGCGACAACCCCGACTACCCCCGCATCGATGTCTACGGCTCGCTCGACGAGATTGAGGCGGACTTCGGGGTTCGTCCGACTGACCTGCACCGTCCTTACATCGACGAACTGACCCGCCCGAACCCCGACGACCCCACGGGGCAGTCCACGATGCGTCGCATCACGGACGTTCTCGACGTGTGGTTCGATTCGGGCTCGATGCCCTTTGCGCAGGTGCACTATCCGTTCGACAACCAGGAATGGTTCGACAGTCACAGCCCGGCCGACTTCATCGTGGAGTACATCGGTCAGACCCGCGGCTGGTTCTACACGATGCACATTTTGTCGACCGCGCTCTTTGACCGCCCAGCCTTCAAGAATGTGATCAGTCACGGCATCGTGCTTGGCAACGACGGCCAGAAGATGTCTAAGTCGTTGCGCAACTACCCAGATGTTTCTGAGGTCTTCAATCGCGATGGTTCTGACGCCATGCGGTGGTTCCTGATGAGTTCGCCGGTTCTTCGCGGCGGCAACCTCATCGTGACCGAGGAGGGCATCCGTGAGGGTGTTCGCCAGCTCATGCTGCCGTTGTGGAACAGCTACTACTTCTTCTCGATCTATGCCAACGCCGACAACTACGAGGCAACCTGGCGCACAGATTCTACGAATGTGTTGGATCGCTACCTCCTGGCCAAGACAGGCGACCTGATTCGCGAGGTTCAGGCGCACCTCGATGTTCTTGACTCGACGATGGCCGCAAACGCGCTGCGCGAGTTCGCCGACGTGCTCACCAATTGGTACGTGCGTCGCAGCCGCGATCGTTTCTGGGGCGGGGGAGAAGCCGGCGCCGAGGCGTTTGACACCCTCTTCACCGTGCTTGAGACGCTCTGCCGTGTGGCCGCGCCGCTCTTGTCCCTGGTGACCGAAAACATCTGGCAGGGCCTCACCGGCGGTCGCAGTGTTCACCTGACTGACTGGCCTGACGCAGATGCATTCCCAACCGACGTCACCTTGGTCGCAACGATGGATGCCGTGCGCGACATCACATCCAACTCGCTGGCTCTGCGCAAGAAGACAGGCCTTCGAGTTCGCTTGCCGCTGGCTAACCTCACCGTGGTTTCGCCGTCGTCGCAGGATCTCGACGCGTTTGCCGACATCTTGCGCGATGAGTTGAACGTTAAGTCGGTCACCCTCGTTGAGCAGACCGCGACGAGCGCTGCCGAGTACGGCATCACGTCCAAGCTCAGCGTCAACGCTCGTGTTGCAGGACCTCGTCTTGGCAAAGACGTGCAGCGCATCATTCAGGCGGCGAAGGCCGGCGACTGGTCAGAAGCCGGGGGAGTCGTCACGGCTGGTGGCACGGAGCTTGTTGAGGGCGAATACGAACTGACGCTCGAGACCGCTCCGGCAGCCGACGGCGCGGAGCGCGCACTGACCCTCCTGGGCAATGGTGGATTCGTTTTGCTCGATACTCACACCACTCCCGAGCTGGAAGCTGAGGGCCTTGCCCGCGATGTGATCCGGGCCATCCAGGATTCGCGCAAGTCAGCCGGTTTCGATGTGAGTGACCGCATCAACCTCGACCTCGTCTTCTTCGATGAGGCGGATGCGGCTGCCGTGCGCTCTGCTGCGACGGCTGTGAATATCGCCGACGAAACGCTGGCAACTGCTTTCGCTGTTCACTCACCGTCAAGTGCCTCGTCGCTTGGTGACCTTCAGGAGCAACTGGCTTCGGAATGGATTGGTTCGATCACGGCTGTCGGCCCTGAGCACGTCGCGCACTTCGCGGCGGGCGCATACGCCAACTCGGGATCATTCCTCGTCGCAGTCTCCCGAGTGGATCGAGTGGTGAATGTCTGATTCCGAAGAGGAGCGCGAATACGCCCGAGCGGCAGAACTCGTTGCGCAGGAGCTATCGGCGCGCCTCGGCGAAGGAGCACCCCAGCCTCGACTGGAGCCCACGCGCCGCGTTGTCGAACTGCTTGGAGACGTGCACCGGTCCTATCCCGTGATTCAGATTGCGGGAACGAACGGCAAAACGAGCACTGCGCGCCTCATTGAATCAATTCTGCGCACCTACGGGCTTCGCACGGGTTTGTTCACGAGCCCACATCTGATCAGCTTCAACGAACGCATTCAGATTGATGGTGAGCCCATCGCGAACGACAAGCTGGTGGAAAACTGGCTCGACATCAAGCCTTACGTCGGCATGGTTGACAAAGAACTTGAGGCAAAGGGTGAGCCTCGACTGACCTACTTCGAGGTCCTCACGATTCTCGCTTTTGCGAGTTTTGCTGACGCGCCCGTTGACGTAGCCGTGGTTGAAGTTGGACTCGGTGGGGAGTGGGATTCCACCAATGTCGCTGATGCAGTGGTGGCCGTGTTCACGCCCATCGATCTTGATCACACCGATCGACTCGGTTCCACAATCGAGGCCATCGCGCGAACGAAGTCGGGCATCATCAAGCCTTCGGCAATCGTTGTTTCGGCAGCTCAGCAGCCTGAGGCCACGGCTGTTCTTCAGCAGGCGGCCGAGATCACTGAATCCGCGCTGGTTGTCATCGGGGATGACGTGACAGTTGAGTCGTCGCTGGCAGTCGGGGGTCAGATGCTGAACATCAAGGGCACGGCTGGTGAGTACTCCGACCTCTTCTTGGGGCTCTACGGGGACCACCAAGCTCACAACGCCGCTCTTGCTATCGCTGCTGTCGAGAGCTTTCTTGGCGGAAGCAGCATCAGTCTCGATCCCGAGGTGCTCACAGAGGCCTTTGGTTCAGTGCAGTCTCCGGGGCGCCTCCAGTTGGTCGCAAAGAACCCGAGCGTTCTCGTTGATGCCGCGCACAATCCCCATGGTGCGCAGGCCTTAGGGCAAGCGCTCGGTAGCTTTTTCAACTTCGACGAGGTTGTCTTGGTCTTCGCCGCGCTTGACGACAAGGAC
>CAZPVE010000131.1:0-3424 GCA_964589925.1 uncultured Aurantimicrobium sp.
CCATTGAGTTGAAAGAGAAGCCCCGCGTCTAACGCGAAGGTGAACCATGGTTGATCACGCTCGTGCCCGCAAGCTCGCGGAGCGCATCAAGGTAATCGTGGCCGAGGCCCTCGAGCGCGGAGTCGTCAAAGACTCCCGCTTGGGCTTCGTCACAATCACTGACGTGCGTATGACCGGCGATCTGCAGCACGCGACCATTTTCTACACGGTTTACGGATCCGATGAGGAGCGCGACGAGACCGCGGCTGCTCTGAAAGACAACACCGGGCGCATCCGTGGTGAGGTTGGCCGCAACCTGACGATTCGACTCACTCCGGTGATCGAGTTTGTGCTCGATGCTCTGCCGGAGTCGGCCAAGTCGATTGACGACTTGCTGGCCAAGGCACACGCTGCCGACGCCCAGGTAGAGGCTCTCGCTAAGGACGCTCAGTACGCCGGCGACGCTGATCCGTATGTCAAACCGCGCGAAGTCGACGACGAGGCTGGCGAAGACTAGCTAATGACGGTGATGAAGTTTCCGTCATCACCCGCGTCGTCATCCTTCTTCGTGTTTGAAGTTTTGCCCGCCTTTAGGCGAGCGACTTCAGCGTCGACCTGGTCGTCCGTAATGATGCCGGTCTTGTTCGAATAGGCGTCGATTCCTTGGAAGAGTGCGCCAACACCCATGCCGAAAATAACCCATGCGGGCCAGAAGTACTCACCCGGGCTTGAAAGAAAATAGATGACGGTCATCAAGACCGAGACGGCTAGCCAAATCCATAGGTAGCGCTTGAATTCGGCTTGCTTCTTGAGGCGCTTCTTGGCGAAGTCGCGGAGTTCCTGATCGCTCATAGTGTGAGCCTACGACGGCAACTGGTACTTGTCATCGTCAACAAGCTCAATAAGCCCATCCGAAAGGAGGCCGGCGATCGCTCGACCGAGCTGTGTCGCGTCAGCCCACGACTGTGAAATCTCATCGTGGCCAACGGGCCCCGCCTGATCCCGCAAGATGGCCAGGATGGCTCCTCGCGCCTGCCGATCACTGCCTTCGTACTTCTTTTGCTTCGGTTTGGCCGACGCGGTGACCGTGGGGCAGCCAGCGCCACGCCACGCGCAGGTCGAGGCAATTGGGCAGGCATCACACGCTGGCTTCTTGGAGGTGCAGACGATGGCGCCGAGCTCCATCACCGCTTGGTTGAAGCGCGGAGAATCGCCCGTGTCAGGAAGCAGTGCGGCCATGTCGGCAAGGTCTTGTTTTTCGCGAGGGGCGCCCTGGTCGGCAAGGCCCTTGTCGTGTCGGGCAATCACGCGACGGATGTTGGTGTCGACAACCGGCTCGTGGGCGCCGTATGCGAAGACCGCGACAGCTCGGGCGGTATACGGGCCGATGCCGGGAAGAGACAGAAGCGCATCCACATCGCTAGGAACCTGACCGTTGAACCGCTCGACAATCGCAACAGCACAGGCGTGCAGCCACAGAGCCCGGCGGGGATACCCCAACTTGTCCCACGCTCGAACGGCCTCACCGGGGGAGTCGGCCGCCAGCGCAGCAGGGGTTGGCCAACGTTCGAGCCAGGCCTCAAGCTTGGGGATCACGCGAGAAACCGGCGTTTGTTGCAGCATGAATTCACTCACCAGGGTTCCCCACGGGGTAAATCCGGGAACGCGCCACGGAAGATCTCGGCCGTTGGCCTCGAACCACTCCATCACCTCGCGCTGCACAAAAACGAGCCTATGGCAGTGCGCCACGGGCCCGGTTGGGATAATTGACCTATGGCTGCGCAGACATCGACGGTAAGCGGCATCGCCCTCGTTGATAAGCCGGCCGGATGGACCAGCCACGACGTCGTAGCCAAATCGCGGCGACTCTTCGGCACCCGCAAAGTGGGTCACGCTGGCACGCTCGACCCGATGGCCACCGGCTTGCTCGTGCTGGGCATCAACTCATCCACTCGACTGCTCACCTACCTCGTCGGTCTCGATAAGGAGTACACGGCCACCATTCGTCTGGGTGCCTCGACGATTACCGACGATGCCGAGGGCGAGATATTGGGATACGCCCCCGAAGCACAGGTCGCTCGGGTGACCGAAGACGACATTAAGGCGGGCATCGTGCGACTGACCGGCGACATCATGCAGACGCCGAGCTCGGTGAGCGCCATCAAGGTGGATGGGCAACGCTCCTATGCCCGCGTTCGGGCAGGTGAAGCGGTTGAACTCGCCGCGCGACCGGTGACCGTCAGCGAGTTCGAGGTGCTCGCGATGCGACCAACGCAGGCCGACGGGCACTCCGTGATTGACCTGGATGTGCGCGTTGTCTGCTCTTCAGGAACCTACATTCGCGCGCTTGCCCGCGACCTCGGCTTTGGTCTGGGCGTTGGTGGACACCTCACAGCTCTGCGCCGCACCCGGGTTGGCAACTTCAGTGTCACAGACGCCCCAGCCTTCAACCCCGACGGTCAGGCACCAGGCCTCATTTCGCCGACAGATGCAGCTACCGCGGTTTTTCCTCGTCTCGACATCCCACCCGAACAGGCGACCGAGCTCATCCAGGGCAAGCGACCGGTCGTGGCCGGCGCCGACGGAGGCCCCCAGGCCGCGGTCGATCCCGAGGGTAGGCTGGTGGGACTGGTTTCGGTGAGCAAGGGTGTTGCCCGAACCATCGTGAATTTTCCGGCTGATGTAGAGAAGGCGAACTAGGCGATGCTCGAGTGGTTGACCTGGTTTGAGATTGCCGTTGCTCTGCTCGCTGGCGCGCTGTGCATCATCCTCGGATTAGTCGGTCGTAAGCCGAGTGACCTCACCATGGGGGCAACGGGCGTGGTCGCCCTCCTGCTCATCGTGCAGCTCGGGGTTGCCATTGCCTCCCCGATTATGGGCAACGAGCCCACCGGCTCACTCTTTGAGTTCTATCTCTATCTCGTCACAGCCATCTTCGTTCCCCTTGGAGCTGGCTTTTGGGCGCTTCTCGAGCGCAGCCGCTGGAGCACGGTTGTGTTGGGTGCCGCCAATCTTGCCGTCGCTGTCATGCTCTTTCGCATGTCTGTCATCTGGTTCATCCAGGGCCAGTAGCGCTCGGTAGAATCGACGATTATGACCGGTCAGGAAGCCGCCAACGACAAGAAAGCCCGTCGCGAGCTCGGAATTGGTCGTGTTCTGATTGCCGTCTACGCCATTCTTGCGTTGGCCGCCCTCGGGCGTTCGGTCTTTCAGCTCGGAACCAAGTTTGGGCAGGCTCCGGTTGCCTATTCTCTTTCGGCCCTCGCGGCAATTGTTTATGTGCTCGCCACGGTCGCGCTGCTGGTGAACAAACCTGGCTGGCGCAAAGTTGCGTGGGTCACCCTGGTTTTTGAACTCACCGGCGTTCTGGTTGTTGGCACCGTCAGCGTCATTCAACCGTCGCTGTTTCCGCATGACACGGTGTGGTAGTTTTACGGCCGCGGCT
>CAZPVE010000132.1:0-3423 GCA_964589925.1 uncultured Aurantimicrobium sp.
AGACCTACTCGGTTTCCGTCCGCGCGGTCAATGCCGATGGCGCAGGTAGTGCTGCCGCTGCCTGGGATGGGGTCCCGGGCACACTTACCTATCAGCTAGATAATGGCTTGATTCGATTTGGAAACGGCAGCGAAGATTCAATTCTTACTACGGGAAACCTCAAGCAGCCTTTCTATAAGTCCGGCGCCAGTTGGTACAAACTGACCTATGCAAGTAACCCGCTCAGCTACGCCATTGCTGCCGGAGGAGTGGGAACGAGTGAGTGGAATACCGACGGGACTCGGGTCGAGAGTCCAACGCTTTCACGTCAGGTCATTGACTGTTCTGGCTTTACCGCCACAAACGCCCCGGCCTCAGGTGGTCGTGCGGTCGGCTACGGAACCCTCATCACGTCCGGCCTTGCCACCGTTGGAACTCAGACGGTCAAGGTTACGAGAACTTTCCGACTGACCTCGACCGGCAAATACGCTTCAATCAGTGAGACAGTCACGAACGTCAGCGCCTCAAGTCTCACCAACGCGCGTATGTGGGTGGGGACGAGCGACGATTACGTCAACACGTCTGACAGGCCAGACAAGACAAAAGGCAACATCTCCGGGGGCGTCTTTACTGCGCTGTCGAGTGGAACGACACAGTCGCGGGCCCTGAAGGTCACAAATGGCTCGGACATCGTCTATTTCTATACGACCTCCAACCTTGGTTACACGTCGTGGAACTCGTGCTGTTCTTTCTCCAATGCGATGAACCAAAACCCGCTCACGCAAGCGGTTAGCTCTGGGTATGCTGATGGTTCTTACGCGCTCTACCTGCGCTTCCAGGACATTGCTCCAGGAGCGTCGGAGTCATTCAACTGGTACTACATCGCGACTACCGCGGCTGACGCGCCATCTGTGCTGTCCGCCGTTTCGAATGTCGCCCTCCCGGCATCTCCCACCGTGACTTCCGTCGTGGCGGGAAATTCCCAAGCGACGGTTAACTTCACAGCCGGATCATCAGGTGGTTCGGCCCTCACGAACTATCAATATTCGACGAACGGAGGCGTCTCTTGGCAGACTCGCTCTCCTGCCTCGACCACGAGCCCTATGACCATCACCGGTCTCACCAACGGGCAGACATACGATGTTCAAATTCGTGCGGTGAACTCCGAGGGAAGCGGCGCTGCGACCGGAACCACGACGGTCACCCCCTTGGGTCCGCCTCAGGCGCCACAAATCACAGAATTGACTCAAACTGATACCACCGTGACAGTCGCCTTCAACCCTCCGGGATCGAATGGTGGAGCGGCCATTTCCAATTATGAGTACTCCACTGACGGCGGATCGACGTGGACGAGTCGAGCCCCCGATAGCACTTCATCTCCCATCACCATTGGCGGCCTCACTGCTGGCACGAGCTACTCAATCGCTCTGCGTGCCGTTAACTCTCAAGGCGCGGGAACTTCGAGCGCAACTTCATCTGTCACCACCCTTTCCGCGCCCGATGCCCCCTTGGCTGGAATTCCCCTTTCACGGGATGGTGCGTTGTCAGTTCCTGTCACCTTGGCTGGAAACGGCGGAAGCCCGATCACCAACATCGAGTACTCCATTGACGGTGGAGCTAGCTGGGTCACCCCTTCGCCAGCAACGGCGTACACTCCCATCTTGATCACGGGTCTTACGAACGGCACCTTCTATGACGTTGCTGTTCGCGCAGTCAACGCCGTCGGGCACAGTTCGGCTTCGAACATCGTCACGGGAGCGCCGCGAACAGTTCCCGCTGCAGTGGAACTTCCCCTGTCGACAAATGTCACTCCGAGCTCGCAAACTCTCTCCCTGACATTCGGTCCCCCCGACGATGGTGGCTCAGCTATCACAGGGTATGAATACTCCACCGACCGCGGTTCCACCTGGCGTGCGCGAACAGATGGGGGTGGAACCTCCTCGACACTCGTGTTGACAAAGCTCTCTTCGGATGGGGTCACCGATCTTACGAACGGCGTCGAGTATTGCGTTCAGGTTCGCGCGGTTAATGCTGCGGGGTCCGGACAGGCTTCAAACGACGTCTGTAGCACTCCCAAGTCGGCTCCTGATGCCCTGTCGTCCCTGGTTGCTACCTCCCGCTCGGGTGCTATCGACCTGAGTTTCACCCTTGGTGGTAACGGAGGAGATCCCGTTTCAGACATCGAGTACTGCCTCTCATCCTGTGGGACAGCGTCAAACTGGATTTCTCTGGGCAGTGTCTCCAGCCCCGCTCGAATTGAGGGACTCACCAATGGAACCTCGTACACCGTCAGCCTTCGTGCTGTAAACGGCATCGGTTCCGGTGCCTCAGTTACGAGTTCCTCCGTCATTCCGGCCAACAATCCAACCGCCCCTCAAAGCTTCGCTGTCACCCTTGGTGCCTCCCAAGCCTCTCTGAGTTTCTCGGCGCCATCGAGCAATGGTGGAATCGCCATTAGCAATTACGAGTACTCGATTGATGGGGGCCTCACGTGGATAACACCATCGCCTGCCGTGACTACGAGCCCCTTGGTCGTTTCGGGTCTGACAAACGGAACAAACTACGGCTTTGCTGTTCGGGCAGTGACTCCAAGTTCCACGGGTCAGGCCAGCTCCGTCAGCTACGGAACCCCCTCGACCACGCCTAGCGCTCCCACCTCTGTGGCCTTTTCCGCCTTGAGCGGCCGTATTTCGGTGTCCTATGGAGCGGCCAATGACGGCGGTTCGCCTCTGACGACCTACGAGTATGCGCTGTCAACGAACGGCGGATCCTCTTATGGATCGTGGATTCCTACGAACTCGACGGGAACAAGCTTCGAAATTTCAGGCCTCACCAATGGGCAGGCCTATTTCGTCAAGGTTCGTGCGGTCAACATCAACGGTTCAGGCGTTGTTGCCACTTCCGGGTCGGCCGTTACCCCTGCAGGTGTCCCCGAGTCCCCGGTCATTACGAGCATCAGCAATAGTTCGACCCTCGTATCGCTCACCAATACGCAGCTGGCCGTTTATTTCACAGAGCCGTCGAACAACGGCTCGTCGATCACCGACTATCAGTACTCAACGGACAATGGCGCAACGTGGCGCAACCGCACCGATGCAACGGGACGTTTCTCGCCTCTGGTGATTTCTACGCTTTCTGCGGACGGCACCACGAGCCTCACGACGGGAACCACGTATCCGGTCCTGATCCGGGCTCGCAACGCCAACGGCCTTGGTGCCGCCTCGGCAGCAACGAACGCCGTACCCGGTGGCGCGGTTGACACCTCTGTACCGACGGCGACTCTAGCGGCTTCGGGGGGAGCCACCAGCTCCAGTCGCGTGCTGACCTATACCGTTACTTTCTCGGAGTCGGTTTCTGGTTTGGCAACCTCCGATGTCTCCGTTGGGTCCGGCACAGCAACCGGTACGGTCACGAGCGTCTCAGCCGCAGCGGGTACCACGATGA
>CAZPVE010000133.1:0-3412 GCA_964589925.1 uncultured Aurantimicrobium sp.
GCGGCGGCACTCCGTAGCGGAAGAAGTCGAGGTAGAACTCGAGCTCTTCGGGCTTGAGGCCCTTCTCTCGCGCCTGTGCTTCGAGCTTGTCGATGCGGTGCTCGCGCTGAGCACCGGTGGTGATTTCGGTGCCGCGCCAGATGAGGTCGTACGAGCGAGTGATCGCTGGGTTGGCTTCATCGCGCATGTGGTAGAACGGGCGGATGCTCGTGGCGTAGTCGGTCAGGAACACGAATTCGTGACCGTAGGTCTCTTCCACGTAGGCAGCGATCTGGCGCTCGCCCTCCGGGTCCATGTCTTCGTCGTGACGAGGAACTTCGTAGCCGCGCTCGGCCACGATCTTCTTGGCCTCAGCCAGCGGTATGCGCGGGAACGGCAGCGACGGAACAACAACATCCACGTCGAAGAGTTCCTTGATGGCCTCGCCGTGCTTCTCTTTGACGGCCGAGATGGCGAAGTGCAGCAGCTCTTCTTGCATCTTCATGACGTCTTCGTGGCTGTCGATCCAGCTGATCTCGGCATCCACCGAAATGAACTCGGTGGCGTGACGCGAGGTGAACGAGGGGTCGGCACGGAAGACTGGGCCGATCTCGAAGATGGAGCCGAAGCCGGCCGATTGCGCCATCTGCTTGAAGAACTGGGGGCTCTGCGCCAGGTAGGCCTTGGTCTCGAAGTATTCGAGTTCAAACAGTTCGGCGTTCGACTCGGATGCGCTTGCCATGAGCTTGGGCGTGTGAATCTCGATGAAGCCGCGCTCGATCCAGAAGGTGCGCATGGCGTGCTCGAAGGTGGTCTGCGCACGGAACAGAAGGTTGTTGCGGGCGGTGCGCAGGTCGAGGAAGCGCCAGTCCATGCGCTTGTCGATGCCGGAGTCGGCAGCGATCGGGGTCTCGGGGATGGCCGCGGCAGCAATCTCGATGCCGGCAACCTTGACCTCAAGGCCGCCGAGCTTCACGCGCTCATCGAGCTTGAGTTCGCCGGTGACGGTGAGGAAGGTGCCCTGGGCAAGGCCAGAAATCACGTCGGCGACAGCATCGCGTTCTTCGGGCACAGGGTGCACGAGCTGAGCGGCGCCAGTCTCGTCGCGAAGCACAACGAACTGCACTTTCTTCTGGTCGCGAACGGTCTCAACCCAACCGGAAACAGTAACGGGACCCTCGGGTGTGTGGGCGAGGTCCTTGATAAGAATGCGTGCAGTCACAATCCCCAACTTTACCGGGGTTCGAGGGGCTGGGATGGCCGGGTCAGCTCACGGCTTTCCCGGAGAAACCCCAGCAAGCACGCGCCTAGACTTAGAGCGTGGTTGCCCAGCAGATTCATCTCGTGCGCCACGGTGAGGTGTTCAATCCCGACCGTGTGCTCTACGAGCGCATCCCTGGATTTGGCCTGTCGGAGCTGGGTCAGGCCATGGCCGGAACGGCCGCCGCAAACATCAAGCTGCGCCACCGCGCCGTGACGCGCCTGGTTTCGTCGCCGCTGCAGCGCACGCAGGAGTCGGCAGCCCCCTTCGCCAAGCTGTTCGACCTCGAAGTCGAGCTCGATGACCGCGTCATTGAGCCCACCAACCATTTCGCGGGCAAGCGCATGCGCGGCAAAGACTCCGCCCTCAAGCAGCCCGGCAATTGGCGCTTTTTGCTCAATCCGTTTCGGCCGAGCTGGGGCGAGCCCTACCGTCAGGTGGCAGACCGCATGATTTCTGCCATGAACGAGATCGGCCAGACCACCGAGTCGGGCGACGTCGTGATCGTGAGTCACCAGTTGTCGATTTGGATGGCCCACCGCGCGATCGCCGGCAAGCCGTTCATTCACGACCCGCGTCACCGCAGGTGCGCCCTGTCGAGCATCACAACTTTTGAGTTTGTTGACCCCGCGCATCCCGAGCTCGGGTTCCGTGAGGTCGGCTATGCCAACCCGGCGGAGCGCCTCAACGAGGGCGCCTTGGATGTGGGAGCCGTATGACCCGCTCACGCAAGGTGGCCGCGCTCGCCGTGGGGCTTGCCGCACTCGTGGCCCTCACCGGATGCGCCCAAGACAAACTGGCCGAGCAGTACCGCGCCGGCAGTGGCAAGAACTACATCGCCGGTGATGGCTCGATCACCGAGGTGGCGATTGCCAACCGAGCTCCTGCCATTGAGTTCTCGGGCACCGACCTCGACGGCAAAGCGATTTCTTCGGCTGACTACGCCGGCAAGGTGGTGGTCGTGAACTTCTGGTACGCCGGATGCGCGCCCTGCCGCGCCGAGGCGCCGGATTTGGCGAAGGTGGCAGCCGAGTTCGCCGGCAAAGATGTCGCCTTCCTGGGGGTGAACGTGCGTGACGGCGCCGAGACGGCCAAGACCTTCAACACGACCTTCGGCCTCACCTACCCGAGCGTGACCGACCTCGACGGCAAGGTGCAGTTAGCGTTCTCGTCGAGCGTTGCCCCGAACGCTGTGCCGACCACGCTCGTGCTCGACAAGCAGGGGCGCGTGGCAGCTCGCGTGCTCGGGCGCCTGGCCAGCCCCTCGATTTTGAGCACGCTGGTCAACGATGAACTCAAGGCGAGCAAGTGACCGACATCGGCCAGGTCGTCTACGGCGGGCAGCTGCTGGTTGCCCTGCCTGTCGCCATCCTCGCCGGTCTGATCTCGTTTGCCTCACCCTGTGTGCTTCCCTTGGTGCCGGGATACCTCGGGTATGTCAGCGGCATGGCACAGGTTCCTGCAGGTGTTGAGGGCCAGTCGCGACAGAGCACCCGTCGCGTCGTGGCCGGCGTGCTCCTGTTCATCGCTGGCTTCACCGTGGTGTTCGTCGGCTTCGGCATTCTGTTTGGCACGGCCGGCCTCGCTCTCAAGGCCTACCTGCCCATCATCAACCTCATCGTGGGTCTGCTTGTGATTCTCATGGGCCTGGTGTTCGTGGGCTTCTTCGGGCTCTTCCAGCGCACCGCCAAGCTCAACCTCACCCCGGCCACCGGCCTGGCCGGAGCGCCGTTGCTCGGCATCGTTTTTGGCCTCGGCTGGACACCCTGCATCGGCCCAGCCCTCGGCGCCATTCTCGCCTTGAGCATCGACAGCGCCTCACCGTGGCGCGGCGCCCTCTTAGGCCTGGCCTACTGTGTCGGCCTAGGTATTCCATTTCTGTTATTAGCTCTGGGGCTGCAGTGGGCAACCAAATCCGTCGCATTCCTAAAACGGCATATACGCGCAATCAACATTGCCGGCGGGGTCTTGCTCATCGCGATTGGCGTGCTCATTGCCACCGGAATCTGGACATCGTTCATGTCAAACCTGCAGGTGGTGATTGGCGGATATGTCCCGACCATCTGACCATATTGACTCGGCTGCTCCGGCTCCCGTTGCTAACCCCAAGCTCGGGGTAGTCGGCTACCTGCGCTGGCTCTGGACCCAGCTCACCAGCATGCGCACTGCACT
>CAZPVE010000134.1:0-3397 GCA_964589925.1 uncultured Aurantimicrobium sp.
CAACCGCCTTTTCGGGCGGTTTTTTGTTTGTGCGCGGGATTCGTGTTCGATGGGCCCCCGACGTTTGCGAAGCGTAGCTTCGCGTCGGGGACCCGCTGGGGTCACAAACAAAACAACCGCCTTTTCGGGCGGTTTTTTGTTTGTGCGCGGGATTCGTGTTCGATGGGCGCATCTCTCACTGAGCGAGAATTTTCGCGCCCCGCCCTCTGTTGTCGCAGCCCCCTTTCAACCTAGGCTGACGGGCATGACCGATTCCTACGATGCCGTAATCGTCGGTGGTGGCCACCACGCCACCATCATCGCTCCCTACCTCGCCCGGGCAGGTATGTCTGTGGCGGTGTTTGAGCAGCACAGCTACATCGGTGGATCGGCGCACACGATCGCCGGCCCGGTCAAGGGGGCCATTCAGAACCCGTGTGCGCACTGGACTCGCTTCTATGGGCACCCTGCCTATAAAGATTTCAATCTCAAGGCCGAAGGTCTCGAATACGTTTTCCCCGAGGGCAACGAAGCCATGGTCTTCGATGACGGCTCGTACTTCGTGGGGTACTCATCCAACAAGGTCGTCGATGACATCGGTACCCAGGAACCCTGGGACGAGGGCGTCCGACGCACTCACGAAAACATCAAGGCCTTCAGCAAGCGCGATGCGGACACCTACCTGCGTTTCCACGAGGCTTACAGCAAGTATGTGAAGTCGGCTTTCGGCAAGCAGCGCTTTAGCCCACCCACCCCTTGGGGAACCCCGGACGCGCTCGAAAAGCTGCTCGAGATTCCCGAGTCGATGATCGAGCCGGTGCACACTCTGATGACCTCGCGTCAGCTGGCCTATGACATGTTCGAATCAGACGAGCTTCGTTTGCTCTTCATGCGTGCTGGCGTCACCTCAACCGGCTGCTACCCCGACGACGTCATGGGCTTGCAGGGTTTTGTGCACAACCTTGCTCTCGTGCTGTCGCTTGAACCCGCTGCCATCGCAATTGGTGGCACGGGCAAGATCTCGCAGGCGCTCGTGAAGGCCGGCGAGAAGCGTGGCGTCAAGTACTTCACGAACTCACGGGTCGATGAGATTGTGCAAGAGAACGGCAAGGCCACGGGTATTCGCCTCGAGGACGGCACCTTTGTTGGCGCCTCCATTGTGGTCAGCGACCTCGGACTTCCGCAGACCGTGCTGCAGCTTCTGCGCAACGGTGAGGTCGCCGAAAAGATTCGCCACCGTCTCAAGAACATCAGCTACGACCGCGGCCAGCTCGTTTGGGCCAACGTCGTCTCCAAAGAAGTCCCCGACTACGCCGGAACGGTCGGAAGCTCTGAAGTTGGCGCTCAGCCGCGCCTCTACTGGGGCAAGAAGGACCCTGACTGGTTCGCCACGAAGTACCAGGCGCACATCTTCTCCGAGGGCGTCTCGCCGTTTATGTACATGCTGTCGTCGACTGACTCACAGTGGGACACCACCCGCACTCCGGATGGTCTACACATGACGGGCATCGAAGAGTTCACGGCGCCCATCCGCCTGTTTGACGCGGATGCGCGCAAAGACCACGAGCGTGAATTCGAGAAGCGCATCCGTGAGCAGTGGCCGATTTATGCCAAGAACATGACCGAGGACAACATTGAGGCCATTCAGTTCTTCATGCCCGAGACGGTCAACCGGAATAAGCCCGACATGATTGAGGGCGGCTACGTGGGGGGTGCACACCTGGCGAGCCAAATGGGTCGCTTCCGTCCCATCCCTGAACTCGCCGGCTACAAGACGCTTTTGCCGAACCTGTACAACTGCTCGGCGAATGTGCACTCAGGGTCGGGCATTGGCCGCGGCAACAGCTACAACTGCTGGCAGCAGATCGCGGCCGACTTGGGCATTGATCCCCAGGCCGAAATTAATCCACCACAGCCCTCCTAGTCGACGTGGGCTGGGGCACAGGCCCTAGTCTGTTCTCATGGATTCGGCCCTCCCCCTTTGGTTTGAGCTCGGCTCCTATGTCGTGCTCGTGTTGATTTTGATTGGCGACATCGCGCTGACGTTTCGGCGGCCACATATTCCGAGCATGCGCGAGTCAGCCCTCTGGATTGCCTTCTACGCGTCGCTTGCAGTTGTGTTCGGACTCGCAATCTTGGCCTTGGGCGACGCCCAGCACGCGGCCGAGTTCTATGCGGGCTGGCTGACCGAATACAGCCTCAGCATCGACAATCTCTTCGTCTTCATCGTTCTGATGGCGCGCTTTGCCATCCCCAAGAAGCTTCAGCAGGAAGTGCTCATGGTGGGCATCTTGCTCGCCCTGGTCTTGCGTGGCATTTTCATCTCCCTTGGGGCTGTGCTCGTGAGCAGTTTCAGCTGGATTTTCTGGATCTTCGGGGCGTTCTTGCTCTACACGGCGTACCACCAGGCGTTTCGTTCGAGCGAAGATGACGAAGAGAGCGAAAGCCGCCTGATCGCCTGGTTGCGCAAGCGAATCCGTCTCTCACCCGACTACGACGGCATCAAGATTCGCACCACTCACGAGGGCAAGCGCACGTTCACGCCCATGCTCATCGTCTTCGTTGCCATCGCTGCAACCGATGTCATGTTCGCGTTCGATTCGATTCCGGCTATTTTTGGCATCACCACGAGCCCGTTCCTCGTGTTCACCGCGAACATTTTTGCGCTCATGGGTCTGCGTCAGCTTTACTTCCTGCTCGGGGGCTTGCTTGAGCGCCTGGTCTACCTCAAGTACGGCATTGCTGCGATCCTCGCGTTCATTGGTGTGAAGCTCGTGCTGCACGCTCTGCACGAAAACACCCTGCCCTTCATCAACGGCGGGCAGCACATCGAGGCGGTGCCCGAGATTCCGACCTGGGCCTCACTAGCGTTCATCATTCTTGCGATGACGGTCGCCACTGTCGCCAGCCTGAGCGTGGGTGCCAAAGCTGAGACCGAGCCGCCCGCAAAGTAGAATGGTGAGATGAGCTCTCCCCGAACGCTGGCGCAAAAAGTCTGGGATGACCACCTGGTCGTCAAGGGCACCGACGGATCGCCTGACCTCATCTACATAGACCTGCACCTGGTGCACGAAGTTACCTCTCCGCAGGCTTTTGACGGCCTCCGTTTGGCACATCGTCCCCTTCGTCGTGTCGATCTGACCATCGCGACCGAAGACCACAACACACCCACCATCAACATCGACAAGCAGATTGCCGATGAGACCAGCCGCATCCAGATCGAGACCCTTCGCAAGAATGCGGCCGAGTTTGGTGTGCGCATTCACTCGCTCGGCGACATCGACCAGGGCATCGTGCACGTCGTTGGTCCCCAGCTGGGTTTGACGATGCCCGGCATCACGGTCGTTTGTGGTGACTCACACACGTCCACACACGGCGCATTAGGTGCGCTGGCGTTCGGTATTGGCACGAGCGAGGT
>CAZPVE010000135.1:0-3361 GCA_964589925.1 uncultured Aurantimicrobium sp.
CCTTACCTGCCACTACTTCTCCATCTCTAGAGGCGTCAGCGGTGGTGGGGCCGCGCCTCGGGTTTAGCTACGACGCATGGTCATCGTCGGGACTTCACGGTGTGCTCATGTTCTTCGCTGCCTATTCGTTTTCCCGGGTGGGCAAGCCGTGCGAAATGCTCGACCACCGCGGAGGTGTCCGGTGTACCGGCGATCCGGAGCGCTCGGCCGAAAGCCTTGCGAGAGAGGGCTACCTCAACACACTCGGATGTGGGATGAACCCACGACCCTCGCGCACCCGCCGAAGCGGTCACATCAACCTCGAGAGCCGAATCTCGCACGATAACCCTCACGAGTGAGGACTGAGGTGCGCGTTCCCGGCAACCGACACAGGTTCTTGTGGGTTCCATGCTACCGCACTCTCCGTGCTTCGAAGCGTTCGCTCGCGGGCTTACTCGGCCGGGATAGCGCTGTCGGGCTGGATGTCGATCTTTGCGCCCGTGAGACGAGCGGCAAGACGAGCATTCTGACCGCCGTTGCCGATCGCCAGCGAGAGCTGGAAGTCGGGAACAAAAGCACGAACGGCCTTGAACGTGGGGTCAACCATGACAACCTTGGTCACCTTGGCCGGGGACAGCGCGTTCGAGACGAACTCGAGGAGGTCATCCGAGTAATCAACAATGTCGATTTTTTCGTCGAACAGCTCTTCGGTCACGGCACGAACACGGCGGCCGAGTTCGCCAATGCAAGCTCCCTTGGCGTTGATTGCAGGGTCGTTGGCCTTGACCGCAATCTTGGTGCGGTGGCCGGGCTCGCGGCTGAGCGAAACAATCTCAACGAGGCCATTGGCGATCTCGGGAACCTCGAGCGCAAACAACTTGCGAACGAGCTGAGGGTGCGTGCGCGAAACGGTGACCTGCGGGCCCTTTGCTCCGCGCGCAACCTTGGTCACCAAGAAGCGCATGCGAGTTCCGTGGGCGTAGTCCTCGGTGGGAACCTGCTCTTCCGGGGTGAGCATGGCCTCAACCGTACCCAGGTCGACCTGAATCATCTTGGGGTTCGTGCCCTGCTGAATAACGCCGGCGATGATGTCGCCCTCGCGACCCTTGAACTCACCGAGCACGGCCTCGTCCTGGATCTCGCGCATGCGCTGGGCAATGACCTGCTTCGCGGCGAACGCGGCGATGCGACCAAAGTCATCGGGGGTGACATCGGCTTCGCCGATGAGCGCACCCTCGTCGTCGTATTCGGGAGCAAAAACGGTAACGATGCCGGTCTTGCGGTCAAGGTGGGCGCGACCTTCAGGTAGCTCGACGGGCGGGCGCGGGGCCGGCTTGCCGTCTTCACCCTTGGGGCGCTCGACGCGTGCGGGTGGGTTGGTCTGCAGCTCGTGCTTCTGGTAGGCCGTCAGGATTGCGGCTTCCAAAATCTCACACAGCTCATCGAATGGGATGCCCCGTTCGGTTTCCATCAACTTGAGAACTCTGAGATCGATGTCCACGGTGGGCTCCTCTATTCATACCTGCGATCAACCGGAAAATTCTTCCGGCTCTCTAGGGTAGCCCAGGTGCGGGCATCCCCGAATTCGTGCGCCTCCTACCGCGAGAGTGCGCTGACCACGTCAGCAACCGGGATGCTCGTGCGCTCACCCGAGCGACGGTCCCAGAGCTCGACAACGCCGTCGGCAAGACCCTTGCCCACGATGACGATGGTCGGAACACCGATGAGTTCAGCGTCACCGAACTTCACACCGGGCGAAACCTTCACGCGGTCGTCGTAAAGCACGTCGAAGCGAGCCTTCTCGAGCTCAGCCACGATGCCCTCGGCAGCCGTGTAGACGTCGTCTTCTTTGCCGGTGGCAATCACGTGAACATCGAACGGCGCAACAGCCTCGGGCCAGATCAGGCCCTTGTCGTCGTTGTTGTTCTCGGCAATCACGGCCAGGATGCGCGTCACACCAATTCCGTAGGAACCCATCGTGACGGTCACGAGCTTTCCGTTCTCGTCGAGAACCTTGAGCCCGAGCGCCTCGGCGTACTTGCGGCCGAGCTGGAACACGTGGCCGATCTCCATGCCGCGCGCAATTTCTACCGGGCCAGAACCGTCGGGAGCGGGATCGCCGGGGCGAACATCCGACATTTCAATCACGCCGTCAGCAACAAAGTCACGTCCGGCAACAACGTTGACCGCGTGCTTGCCATCGACGTTGGCGCCGGTCACCCAGCTCGAGCCCTCAACGACGCGTGGGTCGACGAAGTAACGAATCTTGGCCGCGCCCTTTTCACCGAGCAGCTGGCCGGAGGTCGACCACGGACCGATGTAGCCCTTGATCAGCGCCTTGTGCTTGGCGAAATCGGCATCGGTAGCCGGCTCAACCTCGGCGGGAGAGAAGGCAACCTCGACACGAGCCAGTTCGACCTCGCGGTCGCCGGGGAGACCGAGAGCGATGATCTCGCGGGTGCCATCAAGATGAGTCAGCGCAAGAACCACATTCTTGAGGGTGTCGGCGGCGGTGTACGAACCACCGGCAGCGTTCAGCGTGGCAACCAGTGAGTCGATGGTCGAGCTGTTCGGAGTGTCCACCATCTCGGCGGCCGGCTGGCCAGCGATGTCGATGGCAGCAGGGCGAACTGTTTCGAAGGCCTCAATGTTGGCCGCGTATCCCCCGGCGCTGCGCACGAAGGAGTCTTCGCCGACTTCAGTGGGATGCAAGAACTCTTCGGAGCGCGAGCCACCCATGGCACCTGCATCCGCCTTGACGATCACATACTCGAGTCCCAGGCGGGTAAAGATGCGCTCGTAAGCGTCGCGCTGAGCCTGGTAGCTGGCAACGAGGCCCTCGTCGGTGTAGTCGAACGAGTAGGCGTCTTTCATGCTGAACTCGCGGCCGCGCAGCAGACCGGCGCGCGGACGAGCCTCATCCCGGTACTTATCTTGGATCTGGTAAAGCGTGACGGGCAGGTCTTTGTAGGAGCCGTAGAGGTCTTTCACCAGGAGAGTGAAGGCCTCTTCGTGGGTGGGTGCCAGCAGGTAGTCCGCATCTTTGCGGTCTTTCACGCGGAAGATGCCGTCGCCGTACTCTTCCCAACGACCAGTGACCTCATAGGGTTCCTTGGGCAGAAGCGCCGGGAAGTGCACCTCTTGAGCGCCAGCTGCAGCCATTTCTTCGCGGATGACCTGCTCGACCTTGGCCCGAACACGCAGTCCCAGCGGCAACCAGGCGAAGATTCCCGGAGCCTGACGACGGATGTATCCGGCGCGAAGCAGAAGACGGTGGCTGGTTACTTCGGCGTCGCTCGGATCTTCACGAAGGGTACGCAGAAAGAGTTCAGAAAGTCGTGTTGGCACGGGTTCAATGTTAGGCGGTCGGAGCGCACCGCCC
>CAZPVE010000136.1:0-3358 GCA_964589925.1 uncultured Aurantimicrobium sp.
CGTGCTACCGCCGTGAAAGGGCGGCGTCCTAGGCCACTAAACGATGGGGCCGGGAAGGAAGCTAACCGTGTGGATTTGCGACACTTCAGCATAGGGGAAAGCCCGCCAAGCGCGCCAATCGGGGCGCACGCCTAGCCGGTCGGCTTCCCAGCTTCTGTGCAGAAGCGCTGTTACCGTGAAAAGGTGCGTGCTCAAATCCTGAAAGCAGCCGGCGCCTTCGTGGTTGTCGGGCTGTTGCTCACGGGCGCCATCACGCAGCCTGCCGTTGCGGCCACCTACCCCAGTTGGAGCGACGTTCTCAAGGCACGAAAGTCAACTGCCGCTAAAGCTGCTCAGGTCAAAGCCATCCAGGCGACAATTGCGGGACTCCAAAAGGACGTTGCCGATGCCACGGCGTGGGCTCAGGCTGCCGGTGCCGAATATCAAAAGGCCCAGGAAAAGTTTGATGCCGCTGATCAGCGCGCTCAGGAACTCCAGGCGCAGGCAGAAGCAGCCAAGAAGAAGGCTGAAGACGCCAAGACTCTTGCTGGTCGGCTCGGAGCCGAGCTTTATCGTTCCGGCGGCAGCGACCTCGCCGTCAACCTGATGCTTCAGGGCGGTGACGCTGGGGCCGATCAGCTTCTCTCGCGACTCGGTTCGATGAGCAAGCTTGTGGAGCGCTCCTCGCAGATTTATGCCGGTGCTCTTGCGGCGGAGAATGAGGCAAAATCCTTCCAGGATCAAGCCAAGATTGCCTTGGCCGAGCGAGCAAAGCTTCAGTCCATCGCCCAGGCCGCTTTTGAGCGTGCTCAGGCCGCGCAACAGGCCATGCAGCAAAAGCTCGATGAGAACGAAGCACACGGCGCCGAACTTCAGGCGCAGCTCGCAGCACTTCAAGCTTCATCGGCCGCTACTGCCGCCCAGTACAAGGTCGGTGTCGAGGTTGCGCGCCAGGCAGCCCTCGCGAAGGCTCGGGCCGAAGCTGCCGAACGCGGAGTTGCCGTGAGTGACGCCGGTTGGACGCGCCCGTCAGACGGCTACGTCAGCGACTATTACGGGCCTCGAAAGTCGGTCTGGACTGGGTATGGCTGGTCGAGTTCGTTCCACCGCGGCATCGATTTCTCCACCAGCTGTGGCAATCCGATCTATGCGGCTTCGGGCGGAACCGTGAGCTATGTGGGTTGGTTCGGTGGCTTCGGCTACAACGTGCAGATCAATCACGGTGGTGGAATCGTCACCACCTATTCCCACATCCAGAGTGGTGGGTTCTTGGTGAAGTACGGCGAGCAGGTTGGCCCGGGCCAAAAGATTGCCCGCACCGGAACCACCGGAACGTCCACCGGATGTCACTTGCACTACATGGTCTACGTCAACGGCTCCGCGATTGACCCCAAGCCCTTCATGGGCAACCGCGGCGTCAACTTCTAAACAAAGAATCCCCCTCCAGTGGAGGGGGATTTCTTCGAAGCTGCGGCGCTTAGTGACCTTCGGCCTTGAGGCGCTCGAAGCCATCGAGCACGATCTGCTCGGCCTCGGCGGCGTTGCCCCAGCCCTCAACCTTGACGAACTTGCCGGGCTCGAGGTCCTTGTAGCGCTCGAAGAAGTGCTTGATCTCGTTCTGGGTCTGCTCGGGAACATCCGAGATGTCCTGGATGTGAGCCCAGCGAGGGTCTTTGTGGGGGACGGCGATCACCTTGGCGTCGCTGCCGGCCTCGTCGCTCATGTTGAGCACGCCGACCGGGCGCACCTTGACGCCGACGCCGGGGAACACGGGGTACTCGAGAAGAACCAGCACGTCGACGGGGTCACCATCGAGGCCGAGGGTGTTCTCGAAGTAGCCGTAGTCGGTGGGGTAGACAAACGTGGTGAACAGAACGCGGTCCAAGTAGACGCGGCCGGTCTCGTGATCTACCTCGTACTTGTTGCGGCTTCCCTTAGGGATTTCAACAACAACGTCATATGCGCCCACGCGTGTACTCCTTATAAAAACGACTTCGGGTCGCAATAAGGTTATCGAAGATGACCACCCGACCGCGCCTTACGCCTGCCATGGCTGATACTCGTCGCGCCGTTCGCGAGCTGCTGCGCGAGGTTTTTCCCGAGGCCCTCGAAGCCATGACCAAACTGCCCGGATGCGCTGGCGGCACCGGCTACGACGTGCCCGCGGATGCCCCACTCGTGTTGGTGGGTCTGAGCGGAGGCGCCGATTCGCTGGCCCTCGCTGCGGCAACAGCCTTCGAAGCCCAGCGCTGCGGATTACGCGCCGGCGCGATCATTGTTGACCACGGATTGCAGCCCGGCTCTGCCGAGGTTGCCGAGCGCGCCGCTGCTGAGGCTCGCGGCTTGGGCCTTACCCCGGTGGTCATCGAGCGCGTCACGGTCAGCCAGGCCAACGGTCCTGAGGCAGACGCACGCACTGCTCGCTACCGGGCTTTTGAGACCGCCATCGGTGACACCGGAGCCGACGCCGTGCTGCTCGCGCACACGCTTGACGATCAGGCCGAAACTGTGCTGCTGGGTCTCACCCGAGGAGCGGGAACCTCGAGTCTCGCCGGCATGGAGCCGGTGAGTGGCCTCTACGTGCGGCCCTTCCTCACGATCCGCCGCGAGCAAACGGAGGCGGCCTGTGCTGATCAAGGGCTGGAACCCTGGCGCGACCCTCACAACACCGACCGCTCCTACACGCGCGTGCGCATCCGTCACGAGGTGTTGCCTGTGCTTGAGGCACAGCTGGGCCCGGGCATCGCCGAGGCACTCGCTCGCACGGCCGAACATCTGCAGGCCGACGCCGAGGTACTGGATGCCATCACCGACGAGGTGTCCAAAATCATTGCGACGGAGGGGGCTGGTTCGCAGCTTGCGACTGAGGTGATCGCCGAGGTGCCGCGGGCGATTCGTGCGCGGGTGTACCAGCGGGCGGCTGCGGCTGCTGGCGTCGGACCGCTGTCCGCGAGCCACATCGGCGCCGTGGATTCCCTCGTGACCAGCTGGCACGGGCAGGCCGGAGTCGATATTCCCGGTGGGCAGGTTGTTCGCGAGAACGGAATTTTGCGCTTCACGCGCTAACGCGCATCCGCCACAGGTGGTTGGATAGACAAAACCCTCGAGCGCAAAGGCCACGCATGGAACTCTCTGACATCAAGAACGACCTGACTGAGGTGCTTTTCACCGAGGAGCAGATTCAGGCGCGCATCGCCGAGCTGGCTCGCGAGATTGAGCGCGACTACCCCGACGGCGATGTTCTGCTCGTCGGCGTGCTCAAGGGTGCCGTCATCGTGATGACCGACCTCGCTCGCGAGCTCAAGTTCCACGCGCACCTCGACTTCATGGCCGTGAGCTCCTACGGCGCCAGCACGCAGTCGTCGGGTGTCGTCAAGAT
>CAZPVE010000137.1:0-3310 GCA_964589925.1 uncultured Aurantimicrobium sp.
CGATTCATCAGCGCCGGGATGTCCTACGACTTTGTCCAAGCGATAGCCGCAGGCGCGACACACCTGCGAATTGGCACCGCAATCACGGGAAATCGGCCCGTCGCCGGTTAACCTCAAATCAGAAGTTTTTTACACGGAGGATCACATGTCGAACCCATTCAAGAAGACCCTGACTTTTCTCGGTCTGGCTGAAGAAGAAGATAGCTACCAGCCCGAGCCGGTTGCTCCCGTTCGTTCGGCTGCTGCTGACACCAACACTCCTCGCGCTCAGGTGACCCCGCTGCGTCGCCACACTGGTCGCAACGCCGCTGTTGCTGACCTCAACGAGATTGTGACCATCCAGCCCAAGGTGTACGCCGACGCTCGTGGCATCGCCGAGAACTTCCGCGAGGGCGTTCCCGTCATCATCAACCTGGGCCAGATGACCGATGTAGACGCTCGTCGCCTGATCGACTTCGCCAGCGGCCTCGTTCAGGGTCTGCACGGCAAGATTGAGCGCGTCACCAGCAAGGTGTTCCTGCTGTCACCGGCACACGTTTCTGTCACGGGCGACGAGGCAGCCAACACTGCTGAGGTCGACACCACCTTCTTCGGGGAGTAGAACTCGAGCGGCCCTCGAAGCCGTTGGACTCTGGTCGCTGAATTCTGAGCGTGTGACCCTCATGGACATTGTTTTGATCGTCGCGTACTACGCGCTTCAGTTCTTCATCCTGGTGATGTGGGTTCGGCTTATCGTCGAGTTTGTTCGGAGCGCCAAGCCTGATTGGCGGCCTCGCTCGTTTGCCCTCGTGCTTCTGTCGGCGATGTACGTCATCACTGATCCACCCCTGAAATTGGTGCGAAAAGTGGTGAAACCGGTGCGCTTTGGCGCTGTCGCCATCGATTTTGCGTGGACGATTGTGCTGATCGTCGCCATTATTTTGCAGAGTGTTGTGGGGCGCCTCTCGCTCGTCTAGCGTCAGTGGGCCCCGGGCACGTAGTGGATACACCCTGGGTGATGTTTTGCTAGCGTTACCTATTAGTGAATTTTTCCTAGATAACAAAGTGAGGTGACACCGCATGGCTCTTTCGCCAGAAGACGTTGTCAATAAGCGTTTCCAGCCGACCAAGTTCCGCGAGGGCTACGACCAGGACGAGGTCGATGACTTCCTCGACGAGATCGTTGTCGAGCTGCGCCGCCTCACTCAGGAGAACGACGAGCTTCGTGCCCGTGCCGAGGCTGCAGAGTCGCGTGCTGACTCCACCGGCGCCGTGGCCGCACCTCCTGTTACCGATGGTTTCCCCGAGGCTCCTGCAGCTCCTGCAGCCGCGACTCCGGTTGACGAGGCCGCCAGCTCGAGCGGAATGCTTGAACTGGCTCGCCGTCTGCACGACGAGCACGTGCGTGAGGGTGTTGCCAAGCGCGACGCCCTGATCGCTGAGGGTCACGCCACGGCAACCAAGATCATTTCGGATGCGGAAGAGACCGCCGGCGCTCAGATCAAGAAGTACAACGCTGAGATCGCCGTTCTTGAAGGCAAGACCAGCGAGCTTCGTGCGTTCGAGGCGGAGTACCGTCTGCGCCTTCGCGCGTACATCGAGGGTCAGCTCAACGACCTGGACGCATCCTCATCGCCTGACAACAAGTAAGTGACCTCCGAGCCCGCTCCGTCGACTCAGGCTCCGCCCGGGCTCCACTGGCGCCTGGTGTGGCTCCTGCTGGGGTTGGCTTCGGCGACGGTTATCGTCGATCAAGTGACCAAGGCCATCGTTGTGGCGAACATGGTCGAGGGTGAAGAGATTGTCGTTGTCCCCAACTTCTTTCTGCTTATTTTTGTGCGGAATCCTGGCGCTGCGTTTGGCATGGTCAGTGGCCAAACCTGGGTCTTCTCGATTCTTGCCGTGGGCGTAACCGCCGTCGTCATCTGGACTCTTCGCAAAATCAAGTCGACTCCTTGGGCCGTTGTTTTTGGGCTCCTTCTCGGCGGTACCGTCGGCAATCTCCTTGATCGCCTCTTTCGAGAGCCCGGATTCGGTATCGGGCATGTGGTCGACTTTCTCAACCTGCCCTGGCTTATGCCCGCCATCTTCAACGTTGCTGACATTGCCATCTCGACGGCGGCCGTGATGTTTATCCTGCTGATGCTGCTCGGCATCGGTATTGATGGCTCGCGTCAACGCAGCCGCAAGCCCGCACCGGACGAGGGTGAGCATGGAGACGCGTAGCGCCATTGTTCCCGACGGAATCGACGGGATGCGCGTTGACGCTGGCTTGGCCAAACTCTTTGGGTTTTCTCGCACCCAGGCGGCCGAGATTGCTGAGGCCGGCGGCGTCGTGCGGGGAGTGGCCACCCTCGGAAAGTCAGATCAGCTGAACGCCGGTGACATGATCGAGGTTTCGTGGGAGCCTCGTCGCGAGGCAACCCTCACTGAGACGCCGGTCGACAACCTTGGAATCATTTTCGACGATGACGACATCGTTGTGGTCGACAAGCCTGTGGGTGTGGCCGCACATCCGGCGGTCGGCTGGGATGGGCCCACCGTCATCGGCGCTCTCGCGGCTGCTGGCTACAGAATTTCAACCTCGGGGGCGGCAGAGCGTGCAGGCATCGTTCACCGCCTCGACGTTGGCACCAGTGGCCTCATGGTCGTTGCCAAGAGTGAGCGCGCCTACACCGCCCTGAAACGGGCGTTCCACGACCGTGAGGTCTCCAAGGTTTATCACGCGGTTGTTCAGGGCCACCCAGACCCATTGGTTGGCACTATTGACGCACCCATCGGCCGTCACCCGCGGTCCAACTGGAAGTTTGCGGTTACCAGCGATGGCAAGCACTCGGTGACGCACTATGAGACACTCGAGGCTTTTCCTGCTGCTTCACTTCTCGAAATCACGCTCGAGACCGGCCGCACGCACCAAATCCGTGTGCACATGGCTGCCCAACGTCATCCTTGCGTCGGCGACAGCCTCTATGGCGCCGACCCCACGCTGTCCGAGCGATTGGGGCTCACGCGCCAGTGGTTGCACGCCCACAAGCTCGGGTTCGCGCATCCGGCCACCGGCGAATGGGTCAGTTTTGAGAGCCCGTATCCGGCGGATTTGCAGCACGCGCTGGACGTCTTGCGGGCGTAATCGTCAACGGGATTTAGGCTAGAGACTCTTAGACATGCGGAACTAGAAAAGGCGATCACGGTGGCGGGCAACTCGGATTCATTTGTGCACCTGCATGTGCACACCGAGTACTCGATGCTCGACGGTGCCGCCCGCGTCAAGCCGCTTATTGAGGCTGCCGTTGCCAGTGAAATGCCGGCTATTGCCATCACCGACCACGGC
>CAZPVE010000138.1:0-3307 GCA_964589925.1 uncultured Aurantimicrobium sp.
ACCCTCGTCACGTAAGAAGGTTGTCATCATCGGGTCCGGCCCTAACCGCATCGGTCAGGGTGTCGAGTTTGACTACTCCTGCGTGCACGCGTCGTTCGCGCTTTCGGATGCTGGCTACGAGACCATCATGGTCAACTGCAACCCTGAGACCGTCTCCACCGACTACGACACGAGTGACCGCCTCTACTTCGAGCCGTTGACGCTCGAGGATGTGCTCGAGGTCATCCACGCTGAAAGCCAGTCAGGTGAGCTCGTCGGTGTCGTCGTTCAGCTCGGCGGTCAGACTGCACTCGGCTTGGCCAAGGGGCTTGAGGCCGCTGGCGTGCCCATCCTAGGTACTTCGCCGGCTGCTATCGACCTGGCCGAAGAGCGTGGCGAGTTCAGCCGCATCCTCGACAATGCTGGATTGCTCGCTCCCCGAAATGGAACCGCCATTGATGTTGACGGTGCCATTACGGTCGCCGAAGAGATCGGTTACCCCGTTCTCGTGCGCCCCAGCTACGTTCTTGGTGGTCGAGGCATGGAGATTATTTTCGACACCGAGACTCTGCGCGACTACTTCGTTCGCATGGGCGACCAGGCCATCATCGGCCCTGGCCAGCCACTCCTCGTCGACCGATTCCTCGACGACGCAATCGAGATTGACGTGGATGCTCTCTACGACGGAAAGCGCTTGTACATCGGTGGTGTCATGGAGCACATCGAAGAAGCCGGTGTTCACTCGGGCGACTCCGCGTGCACGCTCCCGCCCGTAACTCTCGGAGACCTCGATGTTGACCGCGTTCGTGCTGCCACGCTCGGCATCGCCAAGGGTATCGGCGTTCAGGGCCTGCTCAACGTGCAGTTCGCCATCGGTGCTGGTGTTCTCTATGTGCTGGAGGCCAATCCGCGCGCAAGCCGCACGGTGCCCTTCGTTTCAAAGGCACTGGGCATTCCTCTTGCCAAAGCTGCCAGCCGCATCATGCTGGGGGAGTCAATCGATGAACTCATTGCTTCTGGGCTCCTGCCTGAGCAAGACGGATCGGTTGTCCCTGCCGGCTCACCGATTTCGGTCAAAGAGGCGGTTCTGCCGTTCAAGCGTTTCCGAACCAAGGATGGTCAAATCGTCGACTCGATTCTCGGCCCCGAAATGCGCTCAACCGGTGAGGTCATGGGCATCGACCGCGACTTCCCGCGGGCCTTTGCCAAGAGTCAAGACGGTGCATACGGCGGACTTCCCACGGGTGGCTCGGTCTTTGTTTCGGTGGCTGACCGCGACAAGCGTGCGATTGTGCTGCCCGCTCTGCGCCTGACGCAGCTCGGCTTCTCAATCATTGCCACGGCAGGTACCGCCTCTGTGCTCATGCGCAACGGCATTCCCGCTCGCGTGGTCGACAAGGTCAGCGACAAGAGCGGCAAGGCGACCATCGTTGAGCTCATCGACAACAACGAGGTCGACATCGTCATCAACACGCCCTCGGGCCGTGCCGCCACGATTGATGGTCACGAAATACGCACTGCGGCTGTCGCGAGTGACAAACCACTCTTCACCACGATGGCCCAGGTTTCTGCGGCTGTCGCGAGCCTGGATGTTCGCCGCGAAGGTTTCAGCGTGACAAGCCTGCAGGAATACGCCACTGAGCGTGCAGAGAAGCTAGCGTCGCTGTCATGACCGAAGGTTTCGCCACACGTCTCCAGGCTGCATTCCGTAGCTATGGACACCTGTGTGTTGGAATCGATCCGCATCCCTTCTTGCTGAGCGCCTGGGGCCTTGACGACACTCCTTCGGGAATGCGTGAGCTCTCGTTGCGCACCCTCGAAGCGTGTGCCGACCAGGTTGGCATCATCAAGCCACAGGTGGCTTTCTTTGAGCGTCACGGTGCCGCCGGCTACAAAGTCCTCGAGGACCTCATCGCCCGTGCTCGCGCTGCAGACATTTTGGTGATCGCTGATTCAAAGCGTGGAGACATCGGCACAACTATGGAGGCGTACGCCGCCACGTGGCTGGGTGTGGGATCTCCACTAGAGTCCGACGCTGTTACGGTTTCGCCATATTTGGGCGTGGGATCGCTCGACGGCACGTTTGCCATGGCCGATGCCAACGGCAAGGGTGTGTTCGTTTTGGCTGCCACGTCGAACCCAGAGGCAGGTCAGCTTCAGCGCTCGCGCGTCGAGGGCGAGTCCACGCTCGCGGCACATGTCATTTCTGAGGTTTCGACTCGCTCGCTCGCGATGGCCGATCCCGGTGGGTTTGGCGTCGTCCTAGGAGCCACCTTGCGCCTGGACGAGTTCGAGGTCGAAACGGGTTCGGCGTTCCCGCTGCCTGTTCTGGCTCCCGGATTTGGGGCACAGGGTGCCCGCGTTCAAGACGCTCAGCACCTCTTCGGTGCACTTGCACAAAATCTCATTATCGCCCAGACGCGAAGCATCCTTGAGGCAGGACCAGAAAAGGTTGGCGATGCAGTTCGTCGAGAGGCAGCGGAAACGGCTGACGCCCTTGGCTAACCCAGTGATGCCCGAGGTTGACCGGCACGCCGCTTCGCGCGCCGCTGTCGCAGCACGTCGAGCTCGGGCCGCCATCAAGTCTTCTGTTGCGTCGGGAGAGCGAGAGCCCCTGGATGTCCTCGCTGTCGCCTTTGCTGACCCTCAGTCGGCCGAGGCCACACTGCGCGTGACCGATTTCATGGCAGCCCTGCCATCCATCGGGCCGACCAAGATGTTTCCGGCGCTCGAGCACATGGGAATCTCGGTCAAGAAGCGATTGGGCGGACTGGGAAAGCACCAGCAGAAACGTCTCCACAACTTTGTCGTCGTCTACCAAGGTCGTCGGCGCATCGAACCGAAACCGCGACTGATCGTGCTCGCCGGTCCTGCGGGCGTGGGCAAGGGCACGGTGGCAGCAGCAATTACGCAGCAGTATCCGGATGTTCATCTCTCGATTTCGGCGACCACGCGGTCCCCGCGGCCCGGCGAAGCCGACGGAGTCAACTACTACTTCGTTGAAGAGGATGAGTTTGACGCGCTGGTGAACTCAGATCAGCTCCTGGAGTGGGCGACAGTGCATAAAAAGAATCGCTACGGAACTCCGCGTCAGCCTGTTGAACACGCTCTCGGACAGGGCCGAGCAGTACTTCTTGAGATTGATATTCAAGGCGCGCGCCAAGTGAAACTGGCGATGCCTGATGCTCGACTCGTGTTCCTATTGCCTCCGTCGTGGGATGAACTCGTACGCCGTCTGGTCAGCAGAGGGACTGAAACCGAAGAGGACCGCGCGCGCAGGCTCGAAACGGCAACCATTGAACTGGCGGCTCAACACGAGTTTGATGTT
>CAZPVE010000139.1:0-3285 GCA_964589925.1 uncultured Aurantimicrobium sp.
GTGCGCATCACGCAGCTCGCCCGTGCCTCAGGTATTCACCTCGTTTTGGCAACACAGCGCCCGAGTGTCGACGTCGTTACTGGCCTCATCAAGGCAAACGTGCCAAGCCGCCTTGCCTTCGCAGTGACCAGCGTGACCGACTCCCGAGTGATTCTCGACCAGCCCGGCGCCGACAAGCTCATCGGCCAGGGTGACGCTCTGTTCCTGCCGATGGGATCGAACAAGCCGATTCGTGTGCAGGGCGCCTGGGTGAGCGAGGCCGAGATTCACAAGGTTGTCGCGCACGTCACCCGCCAGGCCCAGCCTGAATACCGCAACGATGTCGCCGCCGCTGTCGAGCGCAAAGAGGTTGACGCCGACATTGGAGACGACCTCGACCTTTTGCTGCAGGCGGTCGAGCTTGTGGTGTCGACGCAGTTTGGTTCCACATCCATGTTGCAGCGCAAGCTGCGCGTCGGCTTTGCCAAGGCGGGCCGCCTGATGGACCTCATGGAATCACGCGAGATCGTGGGGCCGTCAGAAGGCTCCAAGGCGCGCGATGTGCTGGTTTCGCAGGAGCAGCTTTCTGGTGTTCTCGCCAAGCTCCGGGGTGAAGATGCCGCGCCTGTCCCTGCTCCGGCCGCTGCAGCCCCGGCTTTCACGCGTGCACCCATCGACTTGATTGCTCAAGACCGCGAAGCGGCCATGGAAGGTCTCGAAGAGGTTGAGACGTCAAGCGACGAAGACGCCTGGGGACTGACGGGTCGCGAGTAAAGATGACCGCCTCGACCCCCGTGCGCAAGGTCAGCAACTGGAGCGCCCCCAACATCATCACGATCGTGCGCATCTTCTTCGCGCCGGCGTTCATTTGGCTTCTGCTCATCTCAGAAGACTCCCCGAGCGATCCAGCGCGCTGGTGGGCCGCCGGGTTGTTCGTGGTCGGCATGGCAACGGATGGCGTCGACGGCTTCATCGCCCGTCGCTACAACCTCATCACCGACCTGGGCAAGATTCTCGACCCGATTGCCGACAAGGTGCTCACCGGCGGAGCGCTGATTGGCCTTTCGCTGATCGGTGAGCTGCCCTGGTGGGTCACAATTCTGATTCTCGTGCGCGAGGTGGGCATCACGGTCTTCCGCTTTGCCGTGCTCAGCAAGCGTGTGATTCCGGCATCCCGAGGCGGCAAGCTCAAGACCATCTTCCAATTCCTGGCCATCACCAGTGCTCTGCTGCCGCTTCAGGGGCTCTGGGGTGACTGGGTCAACACCCTGAACGTCGTGTTGATGTCGATTGCCTTCGCTCTGACGCTCGTCACCGGAATCATGTACCTCGTTGAGGCGTGGCTTCACAATCGCGCCTCGTCTGAGTCACACTGAGGGTATGCCGACTTCATCCGACGCAGGACGCAACGCGGTCGTCGACCTCGTTGAGCGACTCATTCGCTCACGCCGCACGGTGGCCGTGGCCGAATCGCTGACGGGCGGGCTCGTCATGGCGGCGTTGACCAGCGTGCCGGGCGCATCCGCTGTTATTCGCGGGGGAGTCGTGGCTTACGCAACGCAGGTGAAGCACGAGGTGCTCGGCGTTGATGGCGACTTGCTCGATCGCGTCGGGGCCGTCGACGGCGAGGTGGCCATGCAGATGGCCGATGGTGCCCGCGAGACGATTGGCGCCGACTTCGGCGTTGCAACAACAGGCGTGGCTGGGCCGGATGGGCAAGACGGCAAAGCCCCGGGTGTGGTCTTTGTTGCTGTGACGACACCCTTTGGCCGCTGGCACCGCGAGCTGCTGCTCGACGGGGATCGCGATGCCATCCGCACCCGCTCCAGCATTGCCGCCCTCGAGCTGCTGACCGACGTGCTGACCACGCTCGACAAATAGCCACGGGCTGGAATATCCGCGCCCATTTTGACGTTATCTCCGGTAACTCACACGAGCTTTACAGAAACACTTCGGTAATCTCGGTGTCACTAGCTCTGGATACCCTAGAGTCAACTCAATCGGAAGAAAGGTAGAGAAACATGATTCTCGTTCGTCATGAAATTGGTGATGTTCTCCGCGACTTCCGCTTGCAAAAGGGGCGCACTCTGCGCCAGGTCGCCAGCAAGGCCAGTGTTGCGCTCGGATACCTCAGCGAGGTTGAGCGCGGACAAAAAGAGGCATCCAGCGAGATTCTTGCCGCTGTTGCCGACGCACTCGACACCCCGATCTCCGTGATCATGGGCGAGGTCGCAGAGCGCCTGGGGGCTCTCGAGAGCATCAGCACCATTTCGCACATCCCCGACACCGTTCCCGACGAGCTGGTTGCCGACTTCATTCGTTCGAACAAGTAGTTCGCTCGGTCGATGCGCCTCAGCGAGTTTTGGTATGCCATCAACACCGAATTCGGCGAGGCATACGGTCGCGTCCTCGTTGATGACGTTGTCATAGCCGAACTCGGTGATCGCACCGCTGCCGGCGCACTCAAAGGGGGAGTGCCCGCTCGAACTGTGTGGCTCGCCCTGTGTCGAACAATGGATGTTCCACCCGCGCGCTGGCATGGTGTTGGCCTGCCCGAGCCCAAAAAGAACGACGCTCCGCCGGCAACGAACTGGCCGTCTTAGCCGCCAGCGTCGATTCGACACGCCGAAATTCCTATTCGAACATATCTTCGAATGGGAGTAGTCTCCTACACATGCACGGTAGGTCACGAGCTATCCCCGCGAAAGGTTCCGACGCTCTCGCTGTCGGTGGCCGTTCGTATGGTTACTCGTGTTCAACCCGGAGCATCCGCCTTGTCGGAAGCACTGCACAGCGCCCGTCCCGCCCCACATCTCTCGAGATCGCAGGCCGGCCGGTAGCGGGGCAGCAGCCCGGCAGCCTATAGGCGACCACCACCTCAACAAGAAAAGGAGACGGCCATGGCTTCAGCCGCTGACCGCGAAAAAGCACTAGAAACAGCACTCGCCCAGATCGACCGCCAGTTCGGTAAGGGTTCCGTCATGCGCCTTGGCAGCGATGAACGCGCTCCCGTTGAGGTGATTCCCACCGGTTCCATCGCCCTCGATGTCGCGTTGGGCATTGGTGGTCTGCCTCGTGGCCGCATCATCGAGATCTACGGCCCTGAATCCTCCGGAAAGACCACGCTCACCCTGCACGCCATTGCGAATGTGCAGCGTGCTGGTGGCATCGCGGCGTTCATTGACGCCGAGCACGCCCTCGACCCTGAATACGCACGCAAGCTCGGTGTCGACATTGATGCACTTCTCGTGTCCCAGCCCGACACCGGTGAGCAGGCTCTCGAAATCGCCGACATGCTCGTGCGTT
>CAZPVE010000140.1:0-3284 GCA_964589925.1 uncultured Aurantimicrobium sp.
TTCCCACAAAGCGCACTGACCTGCCTTGTGACCAAGATCTTTCTCGTCACGGGTAACTGCGCCTACACCTACGGAGATGTGGTCAACTCGCTGCTGGAGTTTTTGCTAATTCCGCTGCAGTTGGTTCAAGCTGTCATTGACAATGCTGATCTGCTGGCGTCCCTGGGGACCGGAAATCCTGTCAGCCCGACCAAAAGCGAAAGACCACCTTTATGGTGGTCTTTCGCTTTTCGCGTTGGGGTGACGGCGGGCCCCCGCAGGTTCGAGCGGTTGCCTGGTCGAAGCATCGCTTCGACGGGTCGCAGCCGCGAGCCGCGGGGCGCAGCCCGAAGTCGCCGTCCCATCCGCACTCAGAAATCCAAGTTCAAACTCCCCTGCGGGCGCTGGCGATATAGTTAGAGCGACAACTTAGGGGGAAGTTATGGTACGCAAATTCATTTCGTTAGCATTGCTCGTCGCGTTGCTGTTGGTCGGGGGGCTCGCTCTGTCCCAGCCCGCGCAGGCTGCGACGGTTAAGGCCGGACAGTCATGTAGCAAGCTCAACAAAACGACAGTGGTCAATTTTGCTCCATACAGAAAAAAGACCTTCAAGTGTCAGAAGAAAGGCGCGAAAAAGGTCTGGGTACTGAAGAGCACTACGCCAGCCTTGGGTGCTAGTGGTAACCCGGTCCCCTTTAACGTTCCCATCAAGCTTGGGCAATTCATCTTTCAAGTCACCGGTTTTGAGGATGATCGTTCCGATATCGTCTGTGGCGAGAATGGATTCAACTCCGGTTGTGGCTACGACTCGAACACCTCTCAGCGCATTGTTGACCCGGCGGCTACTGGCCGGTGGGTTCGGCTCGCAGTGACGGTCACCAACACAGCTGCGGATGCTGAGCCTTACGTTGCCCGTATTGGCACGGTGGTTGCCGGCAAGATGACGTGGTCCACTAACTCCAGTCCAGTGGCATCCGATCGTATTGACAGTCGACTGATTCTCCAGGGACAGACTGACAGCGGATTCCTTTACGCATATGTGGACAAGGCCATCATTCCGGACCGGATTGTCCTCAGCACTAGTTACTGGTCGACGCCAACATTCATGAATATTCGCTGAGCAACGAGTCTTGTGATGCGCTTCTGGCCAGAACTGGGTGGGAGCTTGCCTGAACTCCGGGGGAGGTTGGCGGGGGCAACTCTTGGGGTGTTGTCCTCGGTGGAGCATCCCGCAGGCGCCCGTTTGCCACCATCCGAGTTTCTAGTTAGGCTTACCTTAGTAAGGCTTACCTAACCTGCGGAGTCCTGTTGTCGAACGACTTGTTTTCCCTGCCTGTTGGCAAGGTCGCCGTGGTCACCTCGATTCGGCCCGGAAGCCTGGTTTCCTTGGGGCGCATCGGTCTTCGCGTCGGCACGAAGGTGATGGCCGTAGCCAAAACAGCCGGCCCTGGACTCATTGTTCGCATTGGCGATGCCCGGGTGTGTGTCGGCCGAAAAACGGCTCGCGAAGTTGAAATTTCGATCAAAGAACAGCGAGCGTAGTCCTTGGCCACCTCTGCGCTGGAATCAGAAACCCGCCTCCCCGTCGTGGGGTTTGTTGGCCGTCCCAATGTGGGCAAGTCCACCCTGTTTTCCCGCATGGCCGGCGTCTATCAAAAGACTGGTAACTGGCCGGCGACGACCGTCGAAGTGAAGACGGCCAAGGTCACCATCAAGAAGACAGCCCTCTCCCTCATCGATCTCCCGGGAACGAGCAGTCTCGAACCTGTTTCTATGGATGAACAGATCACATGCCAGCGTGTTCTCGATCCGCAAGGCCTCGACCTTGTTGTGCTCTTTCTCGATGCATCCAATATTGCGCGGTGCTTGTACCTGATGTCTCAGGTGCGCGAGCTCAGCGTGCCTGCCGTGGTCGTACTCACCATGAATGACATCGCTCGCAAGCGGGGAATTCTTGTTGATGTTGCGGGGCTTGCCGAGCAAATTGGTGCGCCTGTCGTTCCGGTCAATCCGCGCACGGGTCAGGGGGTTGCTACCCTGGAGACTCAAATCGTCAATCGCCTCAATGCGCCTCACAACCACTCCACGGTGACGGAATTTCATGACGCCGCCGAATTGAGTCGGCGCCTTCAGTGGTCGGCCCACGTTATGGCCACCTGCATTCGCCGAACCTCAGAAAAGCCAACCTTTACCGATCGCGTTGATCGCATCGTCACCGCGCCATACCTGGGGGTGGTGATCCTTCTCGGGGTCCTCTGGCTCGTATTCCAAGCGACGACAAGCCTGGCTGCCCCGCTTCAAGATGGTCTCGACTATCTCATCAATGGCCTGCTCGGTACGGCCGTGCAAACGTGGCTGTCCGAGGTGGCCCCGAACGCTCCGTGGTTACAGACGGTCGTTGTTGACGGAATTATCAATGGCGCGGGAACCCTGTTGACGTTCATGCCCATCATGACAATCATGTTCGTGCTTCTCGCCATCTTGGAGGATTCCGGATACATGGCTCGTGCCGCGGTTGTCGCCGACCGCGTCATGGCCATGGCAGGCCTGCCGGGTCGCGCCGTGCTGCCGCTGCTTGTCGGATTCGGCTGCAATGTTCCCGCAATTTCTGCGACGAGGTCCATCACGGATGCTCGTCAGCGCATTCTCACCGGGCTCGTCATTCCCTTCACCGCCTGCTCGGCTCGGCTGGTCGTTTATCTGTTCGTCGCATCCATATTTTTTGGCAAGAACGCCGGAACCGTGGTTTTTGCAATGTACGTTGTGGCTATCGCACTCGTGGTCATCTCGGCCCGGATTTTTCGACTCTTTAGTGGGCTGCGCAGCACCCGTGAGCCGTTGCTCATTGAACTCCCGCCCTATCGCTTGCCGGCCACTCGGTTTGTGGCCGTCGATGCGCTGGTTCGCGTTCGTGAATTCCTCAAAGACGCTGCCGGAATCGTGGTGATCACTGTTGTGGTCATCTCTATCGCGATGGCGATTCCTGTGCGAGGAACGACCGCCCCCGGTGCCGCCCCGGCTGTGCAAGATTCGGCATACGGTGCGGTAGCCACTGCCATCGCACCCGTTTTCGCCCCGGCTGGATTTGGCGATTGGCGAGCTTCAGGCGCTCTGATCACAGGCTTTGTTGCCAAAGAGGTGGTCATCGCTTCCTGGGCTCAAAACTATGCCACGGACAACACCCGCGACGTCAACTTCGACTCGGAAACCTTCCACGAGACACTCAGGCGTGACCTCGCAGTGTCCTCGGGCGGGTTCCCACTCAGTGCAGCCTTGGCCTTCTTGATCTTCATGTCGGCCTACAC
>CAZPVE010000141.1:0-3268 GCA_964589925.1 uncultured Aurantimicrobium sp.
AGGTGCAGGGCCACACCGCTGGCGTCATGTCCCTCGCGAAAGCTTGTCGCTTCGAACGGGATGACCTCGCCGACGAAAGCTCGCGGCGAGAGCCCGGGCTCATCCAGGCGCGGAGTGACGTTGATGACGGGGATGCGGCCGATGGCGTTGGTCATTGTAAAAAACTACCGTCTAAAGACCCGCGGTGCGAGGTTCTGAGCACTGAGGAGTGGCGGACTAGGACGCCTTGAACAGCAGCATGCTCGTGCCGCCGACCTTGATGGTTTCACCCGGACGCAAAACCCCAGGGATTTCCCGCGGAGCCGCGTTGGTGCTGAACCACAACGGCTCATAAAAACTGACCCCTTCGTGGGCGGGGACAACCACGTCAGCGGTGGTTTCCACGCCGTGCACAATCAGCAAAATGCGAGAGAGGGGCTCATTAACCGGAGTGCTCGCGGCGAGGTACTGCAGTGTGCGGTTCTTGGGGTCGTCCCAGTCTTCGGCGCTCATCTCTTTGCCGAGGGCGTTGAACCAGTCCATCTGGCTTGCGTTCGGGATGGTCTCACCGAAGCGCCCGAATTTGACCGGACGAAGCGCCGGGTTCTCGCGGCGCAGCTGCAGCAGCAGCTTGGTGGTGGCCAAAAGGTCTTCTTGCCAGGGCTGAAGCTCCCAGTTGATCCAGGTCAAAGGCGAGTCGTGGCAGTAGGCGTTGTTGTTTCCGTGCTGCGTGCGACCGTGTTCGTCGCCAGCAGTGAGCATGGGGATGCCCGCCGAGAGCAACAGGGTTCCCAGCAGGTTTCGCATGGCCTTGCGCCGGGCGCTGATGATTGCCGGGTCATCGGCCGGGCCTTCGACTCCGTGGTTGAACGAACGGTTGTCGTTCGAGCCGTCGCGGTTGTCTTCACTGTTGCCGATGTTGTGCTTGTAGTTGTAGGTCGTCAGGTCGGCCAGGGTAAAGCCGTCGTGAGCGGTCACGAAGTTCACCGACGCGATGGGCCCGCGCTCTTCAGAGAATGTGTTCGACGAACCTGCCAGTCGAGTGGCGAATCCACCAATACCCGTCGGGGGAGCGCCGTGTTCACGCGCGTGAGCGATGTCGAGCAGCCAGAAGTTGCGGGCACGGTCACGGTAGCGGTCGTTCCACTCCATCCAGCCCGGGGCAAAGTTTCCGGTCTGCCATCCGCCCATGCCGGTGTCCCACGGCTCAGCGATGAGCTTCACATCAGAAAGGAACGGATCGGTGCGAATCGCCTCGAGCAGCGGGTGCTCACGCTCGTACTCGTGCACGGCGTTACGCCCGAGGGTCACGGCCAAGTCGAAACGGAATCCGTCAACCTGCATTTCGCGTGCCCAGTAGCGCAGCGAGTCAAGGATGAGCCCGGCGACGGCGGGCTTAGAGGTGTCGAGCGAGTTGCCGCATCCGGTGACGTCGATGTAGGTGCCGTCGTCGGTCTGGCGATAGTAGGTGGCGTTGTCGAGACCGCGCAGGCTCGAGATGGGGCCACCCGGGCCTTCTTCGGCGGTGTGGTTATAAACCACGTCGAGAATGACCTCGATGCCGGCGGCGTGCAGGTTCTTGACCATCTGCTTGAACTCGCGAATGACGGCTGCTGGGCCGGCGTCACGAGCCTCACGGGTGGCGTAGAGCGATTCTGGGGTGAAGTAGTTGAGAGTGTTGTAGCCCCAGTAGTTCACCATGCCCTGCTGCTGCAGGTAGTGCTCGTCATTGAAGATGTGGATCGGCAGAAGCTCAACCGAGGTGATGCCCAAATCCTTGAGGTAGGCAATCATGTTCTCGTGGCCGAGACCGAGGTAGGTGCCGCGAAGCTCGAGGGGAACATCCGCCCGCTGCTTGGTGAGACCGCGGATATGGCCTTCATAAATCACGAGCTTGTCTTGCTCGATGTTGGGCTTGGTGACGCCCTCCCAGTCGAACTCGTGGTCAACGACGACCGAGCGCCACTGGTTGGGTCCGACGGCGACCACGCCCGTGGCATAAGGGTCAACCAAGAGAGCTTCAGGGTTGAAGAGGTGGTTTGGTCCTTGAGGGCCCCACGCCTGCAGGGCATAGGTTGCACCTACGACGAGGTGGCTCGACTTGCCTGACCACACGAAGTCTTTACCGGGCTTCAGGTGCACGCGGTCGGCAACGCGGTCGGGGGTGTGAGCGTCAAAAACAACCAGGTCGATGCCGGTCGCATGCGCAGAGAAGACGCGAATCTCGCCGCGGCCGCGGGAGAGGGATACGCCAAGCTCCTGGGGCGCCGAGGGATAACTCACCCTGCCTACACTAGTAAGAGTTTCGTTACACACTTGTTACCTTGGGGCTCAAGCCTCGGCAGGGGAATCCGTGGCCATCTACCTCGACTACGCAGCATCGTCGCCGGTGCGCGCAGTGGCGCGGGATTCGTTCGTTGCGGCACTCTCGAATCCGGGGAATCCTTCCTCGACACACCGGGCCGGACAGGCGGCCAGACGAGTGCTCGACGACGCTCGCGTGGGTGTGGCTGCGGCCCTGGGCTGTGACCCGATCGAGGTCATCTTCACCTCGGGGGGAACCGAGTCGGTCAACCTCGCGATTACCGGCTTGTTCCGCGCTCGCCGGGCCGCATCGCCCGGACGTGTGCGCATCGTGTCGACCGCTGCCGAGCACCACGCCACCATCGACACTCTTGAGTCTTTGGCCGCACACGAAGGTGCCGTGATTGAGTGGGTGCCAGTCGACCGTGAAGGTCGGCCCGACCTCGACGCTTTTGCCGCTGCGCTCGCCGAATCGCCCGACACCATTGCTCTGGCCACCGTCTTGTGGGCCAACAACGAGGTCGGCACACGCTCGCCGGTTGGCGAGATTGCTGTGCTCGCCCAAGCCGCTGGAGTGCCCTTGCACGTGGATGCGGTTGCCGCCTGGGGTCACGAAGTCATTGAAGTGCGCTCTCTGCCGGGTGTAAGCGCGTTGAGCGTCTCGGGGCACAAGGTCGGTTCGGTGCCGGGCGTTGGTGCGTTGTATGTTTCCCGCACGGCCGCCCTCGAGCCGCTGATTCACGGCGGAGGCCAGCAGCGCGGTCTGCGCAGCGGCACCCAGGATGCGCCTGCCGCGGCGAGCATGGCGGCCGCCATTGCCGAAACGCTGGCTGAGCGTGAGCAGGTTGAGTCGCAGCTGGTGGCGATGCGCGACGCTCTGGTGGCGGGCATCCTGTCTAGCGTTTCGGGGGCAGAGCTCTCGGGCTCGCCGACTGATCGGTTGAGCAACAACGTGAATATTCGATTTGAGGCATGTTCGAGTGCC
>CAZPVE010000142.1:0-3260 GCA_964589925.1 uncultured Aurantimicrobium sp.
GCGATTTGCTCTTTCGAGGAGGCATCGGTCTTGGTGACGATCGCGATCTTTTTTGCGCGAGGAAAGTTTTCGAGTTGTTCGTTGATGAAGTTGTCCCCCGGGCCGATGGGTTCATCGGCTGGGAAACACATGCCAATCACGTCCACATCACCGAGCGTTGCGGTGACGAGTGCGTTGAGGCGCTCGCCCAGCAAGGTGCGGGGCCGGTGAATGCCCGGAGTGTCGACCAAAATCAACTGCCCGGCTGGTCGATTGGTGATGCCTCGGATCGCGTGACGGGTGGTCTGTGGCTTGGAACTCGTGATGGCAACTTTTTCGCCGACGAGTGCGTTGGTCAGTGTTGACTTGCCAACATTCGGACGACCCACAAGCGACACGAACCCGGAACGCGGAGTTGAGCCATTGGCGCGCTTGGTTGCCTTAGGAGCCCTGGCCATCAATTCCCTCTTCTACCGATTCGTCACGTTCTTCACCCATGAAAGCTTCTGTTGCACCCACAAGCTCATCATCAGCCCACACCGTGAGCGTCGTGACGCGTCCGCGAGGTGCATCACTTCGGGATGCCTCAATGACTAGCCCGCTGACGGTAACCCTATCCCCCACCACAGCCAAGCGCCCGAGCTCTTTAGCCATGAGTCCGCCGACCGAGTCAATGTCCTCGTCTTCGAGTTCAATCCCGAACAGGTCGCCGAGATCCTCGATATGAAGACGCGACGAGACTCGATAACGCTTGCCATCGAGAGGCTCAACCTCGGGGCGCCCGCGATCGTGTTCGTCGGAGATTTCTCCCACCAATTCCTCGATGAGGTCTTCAAGTGTGACCAAACCCGCTATTCCGCCATATTCGTCGACAACCAGGGAAACATGCGTCGAGAGCGATTGCATCTGCTTCAAGGCCTCATCAGCCTTTTTGGTGTCGGGAATGAAGTTGGCGGGGCGAGCCAGAGCAACGGAGTGAACAGAATCCAACTCTTCTGGCTTGGCGAGTGAGCGCCGCACAATGTCACGCAGGTAGAGCACGCCACGAATGTCATCGATATCGTCACCGGTGACCGGGATGCGAGAAAATCCCGACTCAATCATGAGAGCAGCTGCGGCTCGGAGGGTGTCTTCGCTTTCACACGTCACCATGTCGACGCGAGGCACCATTACCTCACGAACCAGAGTGTCATCCCACTCAAATATCGAATGGATGAGCTCACGCTCGTCATCTTCGAGAACGTCGTGGCGCACGGCTTCATCAACCAAGCTGAGCAGCTGTTCTTCGCTCGTGAAACTGGTCGTGCCTGGGCGCCCCGGCGTGACTCGGTCTCCCAAACTGACGAGCGCATCAGCAAGGGGCCCGAGGACTACCCGAAGGGCGTGAACGATCGGGGCTGTTACCGAAGCCATGCGCTGAGGATGCGCTCGACCAATGCTGCGTGGACTTGACCCGGCAAGAACGAACGAAACGCCCACCATGATGCCTGCCGAGATTAAGAGGGAGGCCCACAGGGGAAGTGCAGTCGACACCATGGAGCCCGTCACCAAAACGGCAACGATTGTCTCGGAGACAATACGCACAAACGTGGTGACATTGCGGTGAGCGCGGAGGTCGTCAGCGACTGAGGTCAGTGAGCGCGAGGTGCGAGACGAGGCGGCCAGTGCAAGAAGGTCGTTCCGTGACAGCACCGACAACGCTGATTCCGTTGCGGCCATGAGACCAGCGAAACCGACCAGCAACACGCTGACGATGATCGCGAGGGGAATATTCACTACTTGTTGCGCGCCTTTTCGGAAAGCATGAACCCGAGGACGATCGACTTCTGGAGCTCGAACATCTCCCGCTCCTCATCAGGCTCCGCGTGGTCAAACCCCAGAAGGTGCAGGATCCCGTGAGTCGTAAGCGTGTACAGCTCCTCCATGAGCGTGTGGCCCGCGGTCTCGGCCTGAGCCTGTGCCACCTCAGGACACAGAACCACGTCACCCAAGAGCCCCGGAGGCGTCGGCTTGTCGTCAGTGCCGGGGCGAAGCTCATCCATCGGCCAGCTCAGTACGTCTGTGGGGCCGGGCTCATCCATCCACTCGACGTGGAGAAGCTCCATGGCCGCAACGTCAACCATCGAAATCGCCAGTTCCGCATCGGGGTGCACCCTCACTGCGTCGAGGGCATACGTGGCGAGACGAAGAATGGCCGCCTCATCAACGTCCACGCCGGACTCGTTGTTTAGCTCGATGCTCACGAACGACCTCGGTTCTTCACGGAATTCTTGCGGCTCAATGTCTTTTCATCGTAGGCCGAGTATGCGTCGACGATGCGTCCGACCAGGCTGTGTCGAACAACGTCTTCAGCGCCGAGACGAGCGAAATGGATGTCAGGCACGTCACCCAAGATTTCGGTAACCGTGCGCAATCCGCTCACGCCGGTTGGCACATCCACCTGGGTGATGTCACCGGTGATGACCATCTTCGAGCCGAAACCGAGGCGGGTCAGGAACATCTTCATCTGCTCGGGGCTGGTGTTTTGGGCTTCATCAAGAACGATGAATGAGTCGTTCAGAGTGCGACCACGCATGTAAGCGAGAGGTGCAACCTCGATCGTGCCCACTGACATCAGCTTCGGAACCAGCTCAGGGTCGAGCATCTCGTTGAGGGCATCAAAAAGTGGTCGCAAGTAGGGGTCGATCTTGTCGGTGAGGGTGCCAGGTAAGAAACCCAAGCGCTCGCCCGCCTCAACAGCAGGGCGCGTCAGAATGATGCGGTTGACCTCTTTGCGCTGCAGTGCCTGAATTGCCTTGGCCATCGCGAGATATGTCTTTCCGGTTCCGGCGGGACCGATTCCGAAGACGATGGTGTGTTCTTCGATGGCTTGAACATACTGCTGCTGCCCGGCTGTCTTAGGCCGGATGAGCTTGCCGCGGCTGTTGAGAATAGCTTCGCCCAACACGGCCGAGGGGCCCGTTGGGGCCTTCTGAGTGACAAGCTCAGCAGAAACTCCGACATCGCCGACCTCGAGGTCGATACCGTTACGAACCAGGTCGACCAGTTCGACAACGAGTCGTTGAGCATCAGCCAGCTGCTGCGCCCCCTGCTCCCCCGGTTCAGCTCGAAGGGAAATCTCGTTGCCGCGAACCATCAGGGAAACAAGCGGGAATTCCCGCTCCAAGCGCGTCAGTAGTCGATCTTGCGGCCCCAGCAAGCGCACCATTTCGATGCCATCGACGTGGATGACGGTCGCGCCAACAGAATCAGGCAAGCGATCCTTCTTTCAGCCCGCCGGC
>CAZPVE010000143.1:0-3225 GCA_964589925.1 uncultured Aurantimicrobium sp.
AAGCCATGTCTGGACACTCCAAATGGGCAACGACGAAGCACAAAAAGGCCGTCATCGACGCCCGTCGTGCCAAGTCGTTCGCCAAGCTCATCAAGAACATTGAAGTTGCAGCTCGTGTGGGTGGTGCCGATATCAATGGCAACCCGACCCTCTATGACGCCATCCAGAAGGCAAAGAAGACCAGTGTTCCCAACGACAACATTGAACGCGCCGTAAAGCGTGGTGCGGGTCTCACGGGTGATGCCGTTGAGTACACCAGCATCATGTACGAGGCTTATGGCCCGAATGGCGTTGCACTGCTTGTCGAGTGTTTGACCGACAACAAGAACCGCGCAGCTGCTGAGGTTCGTGAGGCTCTCAAGAAGAACAACGGAACACTTGCCGACCCCGGTTCAGTTGCTTACAACTTTGCCCGTAAGGGAGTTATTCGCGTTCCGGCCGCCGGCACCACTGAAGATGACATCCTCGCTGCCGTTCTTGAAGCTGGCGCAGAAGACGTTGAAAACCAGGGTGAAGCCTTCGAGATCGTGACTGACCCCAGCGACATGGTTGTGGTGCGTGAGGCTCTTCAGGCCGCGGGCATCGAGTATGACTCTGCGGACAGTGAGTTCGTCGCAAATCTTGAGGTGCCGATCGACGCTGACACGGCCCGTAAGGTATTCAAGCTCATCGAAGCTCTCGAAGACAGCGACGACGTGCAGAACGTGTTCTCCAACTTCGACCTTTCGCCCGAGGTTCTCGCCGAGCTCGAGAACGACTAAGTCGTCATCGTGAGAATTCTCGGGGTCGACCCAGGTCTCACTCGCTGCGGTGTTGGCGTCATTGATGTCGACGCGTCGAGAGCCCTTTCTCTCGTTGATGTTTTCGTGATCGAAACACCGGCATCCATGCCTTTAGCGGACCGCCTGCTGGAGATTCGCAACAGACTTGTCGCGGCTCTGGACGGGTACGCCCCAGACCGTGTCGCTCTCGAACGGGTGTTCAGTCAACACAATCTGCGCACGGTGATGGGCACTGCCCAAGCCAGCGGAATCGTGCTTGCCGAGGCGGCAGCCCGGGGGCTATCGATCGACATGCACACGCCGAGCGAAGTGAAGGCCGCTGTTTCTGGGTCGGGTCGAGCCAATAAGCAGCAGGTCGCGACCATGGTCGGCAAGTTGCTTGCTCTCCCTGAAGGCAAGCTGTTGCCCGACGCCACCGATGCATTGGCTCTTGCCATTTGCAACGCGTGGCGTGGGGGAGCCGGCTCTCTGTCGTCATCGGTCAACACGACCGACGGTCTGACTCCTGCTCAGCAGAAGTGGCGTGAGGCGGAGCGTCAGAGCCGTCGACGGGGCTAAAACGCTTATCGTTGCAGGGTGATTGCATCCCTGACCGGCGTTGTTCGCGCTGCCACTCGTGAGGCGCTCGTTATCGACGTCAACGGGGTCGGATACGCAGTCAATGTTGCTCCGAGCGTCGCGTCTTCTCACGACGTCGGTGATTCCGTAGACCTGCTCACGTCGCTCATCGTGCGTGAAGATTCGATGACTCTGTACGGATTTCTCTCCGCTCAGGAGCTGCAGATTTTCGAATCGCTTCTCACGGTCAGTGGTGTCGGCCCCAAATCGGCCCTCGGCGTGTTGAGCGTGCTCTCGCCGGCTGAGGTTTTCGCAGCCGTTTCATCGGAAGACGACAGCGTCTTCCGCTCTGTTTCAGGCATTGGCCCGAAGACCGCCAAGCTCATCATTGTGTCGCTCGGTGGCCGCCTCGCCTCGGTTGTTCCCGTGGAGGCGGCTGCGACGTCGGCTGTCCCTGCCGGAACACGGGATCAGGTCGTCGCGGCCTTGGTTGGCTTGGGGTGGCCGGAAAAAGTCGCTCGAGACGCTGTCACGGCAAGTGGTGCCGACGAGGGCGCGTCCGTCAGTGAGCTGCTCAAGGTCACCCTCGCTTCCCTTGCGCAGGTTCAGCGCCCATGACCGAGCAAGCATTCCCCGAAGACGTCGTTGCGGCACACGCCGTTTCGGATCTTGAGAAGGCCGCCGAGGGTGCTCTGCGTCCGACTGATCTCAGCGAGTTTGTTGGCCAGACCAAGGTCGTTGCACAGCTCACGTTGCTTCTCAAGGCGGCCAAGCTCGATGAGCGCACGCCCGACCACGTTCTGCTCGCAGGCCCACCCGGGCTGGGCAAGACCACCCTGGCCATGATCGTTGCCGCCGAGAGCGGTCGCACGCTTCGCATGTCGAGCGGTCCTGCCATCTCCCACGCGGGAGACCTTGCTGCCCTCTTGTCGGGGCTGCTCCCGGGTGAAGTGCTCTTCATCGACGAGATCCATCGGATGGCGCGCTCTGCAGAGGAGATGCTCTATCTGGCGATGGAGGATTTCCGGATCGACATCATGGTTGGCAAGGGCGTCGGTGCAACATCCATACCCCTGGAGTTGCCTCCGTTTACTCTCGTCGGGGCCACTACGCGTGCTGGAGCACTTGCCGCGCCCCTGCGAGACAGGTTTGGATTCACCGGTCACCTCGAGTTCTATTCGCAGGACGAGCTGATCGAAGTCGTGCGTCGTTCGGCAGCACTGCTGGAACTGGACCTGAGCAATGAGGCACTTGTCGAGCTAGCCTCGCGCAGTCGCGGGACACCTCGCATTGCCAACCGACTTCTTCGTCGCGTTCGTGACTACTCGCAGGTCCACCCCGAGGTGGACGCTCTGACGGCGACCCGGGCCGCCCTTGAAATCTACGACGTTGACTCGACCGGGCTGGATCGCCTCGACCGCGCGTATCTCGAGACGCTCGCACATCGATTCAAGGGAGGGCCGGTAGGCCTTTCCTCCCTGGCTGTGAGTATCGGTGAAGATGTCGAAACCATCGAGACAGTCGTTGAGCCATTTCTCATCCGTGAAGGTCTGATCACGCGTTCAACCCGAGGTCGCGTCATCACAGATGTGGGTCGAGCTCATCTGGGAATTTCCCTTGCGGGGGCTGACGGTTAGCCTGACGCAAGCGGGCGGTGACCTATACTCAAAGGGCGCTATTGGGCGCCTTTTCTTTGCCATCGAATAGGAAAAAACATGGATCCCACACTTCTCTTGATGCTCGCGGTTCTCGCGGTTCTCGTCTTCTTCATGATCCGCAACAACCGCAAGCGCAAGCGCGATGCTGAAGAGCTCGCCACGAAGTTCCTTCCCGGCGCTGAGGTAATGACGTCGTTCGGCCTGTACGGCACCCTGGTTTCGATCGA
>CAZPVE010000144.1:0-3208 GCA_964589925.1 uncultured Aurantimicrobium sp.
CCTGATCGGCGGGATGAACCTGCTGGTCGACCTCACCGAACAGAGCCGGGCCGATGGCAGCAAAGATGTCTCCCGCGTTGTCTTCGTTACCCAGGCCAGTAGGCCCGTCGCCGACACCCGCGAAGGCAACAGCGCCAACGGTTACGACCAAGTAGGTAGCGAGAAGGAGAAGAGTCGAGATGACCGCAGCGCGACCGGGGGTCTTCTCGGGGTCTTTGGTCTCTTCGTTAATGGCCACGGCGGTGTCCCAGCCCCAGTAGATGAAGAGTCCGAGGAGGATAGCCGGCGCGATTGCCGTGTCGAACGGAAGCGTGAATGGGTTGAACCAGCTCCAGTCGGGAACGGTGCTGCCGTCGATGCCGTTTCCGGTGTAGACGCGAACCAGGGCCATGACACCGAAGATCACGAGGATGACCATCTCGATACCGAGAAGTGCGTACTGCAGTTTGGCCGAGATTTCGATACCGCGGTAGCAGATCCACGTCATCAGGAAGATCCAGGCAAGACCCGCGGCAGTGGACCACACCACATTGCCCGACAATTCACCAATCGCCGGGTTTCCCGTGACTTCACCAACAAAAGTGAACGAGTACGAACCGGCGATCTGTGCCAGGTTCGCCATACAGATGATGTCGGCCGCAATCAGGGCCCATCCACCAATCCACCCGGTGCGCGTGCCAAATGCTCGAGCACCCCAGGTGAAGACCGTTCCGCAGTCAGGTTCGGCGCGGTTTAGTTCCTTGTACGCGATCGAGATGAAGAACATCGGGACGAACGCGAGGAGAACGATTCCGGGAGCCTGGAACCCAACGAGGACCGCGCCACCAAGCACGATCCATCCGAGGGAAGCCGCGAGGCTGTAGGCCGGGGCGGTTGACGCCATTCCGACGACGACACTCGAGAAGAGTCCGAGCGCTCCGGTCTTGAGACCTTTCTGGCCTGCCAGGTTGGTCGAGTTGGTGGTTGAGGACATTATCAGCTCTCCAATTGGGGGTTGGGTCCGTCATCTTCGACGGGGTGAACGCGACATGCCAACCAGAGGAAAGCGACGTCTTGGAAAAACCCTAATACCCGAGAGGGACTGAGCTAAACCCCCGGGGTCATTTTGTGAATCTGTTAACCCAACTTTTACGGACGCAGACGAGCCCGTATTTATCCGGATCTCGAGACACAGAAAGTGGTTTGGAGTTTGAGTCAGTTCGACACTAAGATGGCTCTACTTAGAGTCAGTCTGACTTTTAGCTCGACAAATCGGACGAGGAGGCATCGTGAACGCACCGGCGTCTTCCTCACGCGCACCCGAGCTCGCTGTCTCCACTGTCATCTTCACTCTTCGCCCGGATGCCGCCGGCGATATGCGCCTGGCGCTGCCGTTGGTGCGTCGCATCCGCGCCCCTCATCAGGGGAGCTGGGCTCTGCCGGGTGCTCCGCTCAAGACCAACGAAGACCTGCAAGCGGCAGCTGCGAGCGCACTACTGTCGACGACCGGGCTTGAGCCGCGCTATCTCGAACAGCTCTACGCCTTCGGTCAAGTCGACCGCTCCCCCGATCGTGTGGTCTCGATTGTCTACTGGGCCTTGGTCGGCAGTGATGAAACTGCCGCCGCTATCGAGAGCGAGAACGTGCAGTGGTTCTTTGCCGACGAGGTTCCGGCCCTCGCGTTCGACCACAACACAATCATCGAATACGCGCTGTGGCGCCTGCGCTCCAAGATTGAATACTCGCGCGTAGCCCTCGGCTTCCTGGGCGAGACCTTCACGCTGGCTCAGCTGCGCGAGGTTTATGAGGTCGTTCTGGGCAAGAAGCTCGACCCTGGCAACTTCAGGCGCATGGTCGAGTCGGCCGACATCGTCGAGCCCACGGGCGAACGACTCGAGGGAACCCGACACCGCCCGCCACAGCTCTACCGCTACAACGCGAGCAAAGACCTCACCGACCCCGACCCCCTCACGCTTCGCAACACATCGACCCAACCCAACGCCCGAGACCTGGGAGCCGCATCATGACCAAGACCGCATCTGTCGACGAGCAGATCCAAGCGATTGCCTCCGGGGCGGCCGCGGGCGAAACGTGCAGCCCGTCGCTGGCGAAAGGCCCCTGGGAGTTTGACCGCGAGGCTCCGAGCTACGGCCCAGGCGCATCCCTGGGTGATGTGATTCCGGTTGGGTCACCACGCCAGGGAGCCCTCCCCGACGAGTACAAGACCGCATCGACCGAAGAACTGCACGAGCGCATCCGTGCCGCCAAGGCAACGCTGGGCAGCCGCGTGGTCGTGCTCGGCCACTTCTATCAGCGCGACGAGATTGTGCAGCACGCCGACTACTTGGGCGACTCCTTCCAGCTGGCCAACGCCGCCAAGGCGCACCCCGAAGCCGAAGCCATCGTGTTCTGTGGCGTGCACTTCATGGCGGAAACTGCCGACATTCTCTCGAGCCCGAAACAGTCCGTGGTTCTTCCCAACCTCGCCGCCGGATGCTCGATGGCCGACATGGCAGACATCGACTCGGTCGAACAGTGCTGGACAGAACTCACCGCCATCTATGGAACAGAGCCGGATGCCGAAGGACGGGTGCCGATCATTCCGGTGACCTACATGAACTCCGCCGCCAACCTCAAAGCATTCTGTGGCCGCAACGGCGGAATTGTGTGCACCTCGTCAAACGCCGAGGTCGTTCTGAACTGGGCGTTTGAGCGGGGGCAGCGTGTGCTGTTCTTCCCCGACCAGCACCTCGGGCGCAACACGGCCAAGGCCATGGGCGTGCCGGTCGAGAACATGCCGCTGTGGCACGGTCGCAAGCCTCTCGGCGGAAACACCGAGACCGATCTGCTCGACGCCAAGGTCGTGCTGTGGAACGGCTTTTGCTCGGTGCACAAGCGCTTCACCGTCGACCAGATCACGAAGGCCCGCGCCGACTTCCCGGGCGTGCGCGTGATTGTGCACCCCGAGTGTCCGATGCCCGTTGTTGACGCAGCCGACGAATACGGCTCGACCGACTACATCCGTCGCGCGATCGAAAACGCGACCGAGCCGACAACCTTCGCCATCGGCACCGAGATCAACATGGTTCAGCGCCTGGCGACGCAGTTCCCCGAGCACACGATCTTCTGTCTCGACCCAGTGATTTGCCCCTGTTCAACGATGTATCGCATCCACCCCGGCTACCTCGCCTGGGTGCTGGAAGAGCTGGTGGCCGGTCGCACACCGAAC
>CAZPVE010000145.1:0-3153 GCA_964589925.1 uncultured Aurantimicrobium sp.
GCGAGCTTCGGCCACCGAGCCGGTCTCGACCAGGTCGTCGAACGAGATGATCTCGGCCTTGATGAAGCCCTTTTCAAAGTCGGTGTGAATCACTCCGGCAGCCTGAGGTGCCTTCCAGCCCTTGCCGATCGTCCAGGCGCGAGCCTCTTTCGGACCAGCGGTCAGGTAGGTCTGCAGGCCGAGCGTGTCAAAACCGATGCGCGCGAGCTGGTCGAGACCAGACTCCTCCTGACCGGTTGAGGCGAGCAGCTCTTTCGCATCGGCCTCGTCGAGGTCGATGAGCTCGCTTTCGAGCTTGGCGTCGAGCAGCACAGCCTTGGCCGGAGCAACGAGAGCCTCGAGCTCAGCGCGCTTGGCAGAATCTGTCAAAATGGCCTCGTCAACGTTGAAAACGAAGATGACGGGCTTGGCCGTCATGAGGCCGAGTTCCTTGATGGGTGCGAGATCGAGCTTCGACAGCGAAAGCAGCGTGCCCTCGTTGAGCAGCTTCTGTGCCTCGATGGCCGTCTCGAGAGCGATGGGCTCGGCCTTCTTGCCCTTGACCTCTTTTTCGAGGCGAACGATGGCCTTTTCGAGGGTTTCCAGGTCGGCCAGAATCAGCTCGGTGTTGATGGTCTCGAGGTCGCTCGCGGGGTTGACCTCGCCGTCGACGTGCACCACATCGGAGTCGCTGAATCCGCGCACTACCTGAGCAATCGCGTCAGCTTCGCGGATGTTCGCCAAAAACTTGTTGCCAAGCCCCTCGCCCTCGCTCGCGCCGCGCACGATGCCCGCGATGTCAACGAATGAAACCGGGGCGGGTAGCAAACGCTCGCTGCCGAAGATGTCGGCCAGCTTCTGCAGACGCGGGTCGGGAAGGTTCACAACGCCGACGTTCGGCTCAATCGTGGCGAACGGGTAGTTCGCTGCGAGAACCTGATTCTTGGTCAGTGCGTTGAAGAGGGTTGACTTGCCAACGTTGGGCAGTCCGACGATTCCGATAGTAAGAGCCACGGGAATCAAGCCTACCGGGCTGGTTAGAGCACGAAGTCCGGCCGCACATTCCAACCGGTGTTGGTGTCCAGCGCGGCCATCACGGTCAACGCCGAGAGCTTGGCGTGCTGATCGCTGAGCGTGCTGTACACGTCGATGGCTAAGGGTGGTGGCTCGCCAAACTTGGGGATTTCAATCTCAGCCCAAGTGTCAACCGGACGGTTGGGCCCCAGCGGAATCCACGGGCGTTGCTGCAACTGGTCTTCAACGCGCGAGTCGACGGCGAGCGCCAGAATGGCCAGCGCATCCAGCTTGTTGACGGCGTTCATGGCCACAATCGTGGCGCAGTACAGCACCTCAACGTCGTCGGCTGGATGCTTCATGGCTAGTTCTGCGGGAAGCCCAGGTTGATGCCGCCGTGGCTCGGGTCGAGCCAGCGTGAGGTCATGGTCTTGCTGCGCGTGAAGAAGTGCACACCTTCAGCCCCGTAAGCCTTGGTGTCGCCGAAGATGGAGGCTTTGAAGCCACCAAACGAGTAATAGGCCACCGGAACCGGAATGGGAACGTTGATGCCCACCATGCCAACCTCGATCTCGTTCTGGAAGCGACGAGCGGCCCCGCCGTCGTTCGTGAAGATGGCGGTTCCGTTGCCGAATGCGCCGTCGTTGATGAGCGTGACACCCGCCTCATACGAAGGCACACGCACGACCGACAGCACCGGCCCGAAGATCTCTTCGGTGTAGACCCGGGATGTGGTGGGCACGTTGTCGATGAGGGTCGGGCCGAGCCAGAAACCGTTGGCGTCGCCGTCAACATTGATGCCACGACCATCGACAACCACCGTGGCGCCGTCTTGCTCGGCGACCTCGATGTAGCTAGCAACCTTGTCGCGGTGCTCGCGCGTAACCAGCGGACCCATGTCACAGTTGCGGCGACCATCACCGATTTTCAGGGTCGCCATACGCTCGCTCACCTTCGCGATGAGGGCGTCAGCCACCGGCTCGACGGCGACAACAACCGAGATGGCCATACAACGCTCGCCCGCGCTGCCGAATCCGGCATTCACAGCAGAATCGGCGACCAGGTCGAGGTCGGCGTCGGGCAACACGAGCATGTGGTTCTTGGCGCCACCCAGCGCCTGCACGCGCTTGCCGTGCTTCGTGCCGGTTTCGTAAACATACTGAGCGATGGGCGTCGACCCCACGAACGAGATGGCTTTGACATCGGGGTGCGTGAGCAGACCATCCACGGCGAGCTTGTCGCCGTTCAGCACAGTAAAGACGCCGTCAGGCAGGCCTGAGTCTTTCAGCGCCTGAGCAAGCCACAAAGCAGCGCTCGGGTCTTTCTCGCTCGGCTTGAGAACCACTGAGTTACCTGCTGCGAGCGCGACCGGGATGAACCACAGCGGCACCATGGCTGGAAAGTTGAACGGGCTGATGACGCCGACCACACCGAGAGGCTGACGAATTGAGTAGACGTCAACGCCGGTCGATGCGTTCTCGGTGAAATCCCCCTTGAGCAGCTGGTTGAGGCCACAGGCGAACTCGACAACTTCTTGGCCGCGGGCAATCTCGCCGAGGGCATCCGACACGACCTTGCCGTGCTCGCTGGTGATGATCTCGGCGAGCTCTCCCTTGCGGTTGTTGAGAATCTCGCGGAACGCAAACATCACCGAGGTGCGCTTGGCCAGGGATGCATCGCGCCACGCGGGGAAAGCGGCCTGGGCCGAGGCCACAGCAGCAGCGATCTCTGCCTCGTTCGCGAGGGCGACGCGCTTGGCCTCGACCCCGAGTGCGGGGTCATAAACCGGGGCGGTTCGGCCCGAGGAGCTGGGCGACAGCGCGCCATCAATCCAGTGGGGAACGACAGGCAAATTCGACATGAGGGTCTTTCGTCAGAATGTCGGTGGCTACTGCCACACTAACCGTATGGATGCTCTCTCGCTCATCATCGGCCTCATCGTCGGTCTCATTCTCGGCGTCGTTGTCACTGCCGTGGTCACCCGTCGCCGCGGTCCCGACACCATCGACACCGAGGCTGTTGCCCGCGTCGCATCGGCCGAGGCAACCGTTGACGAACTGCGCACCCAGATCGCCAGCCTCAACGAGCGCAACCGCGAACTGCTCGAGCAGCAGGAGCGTGAAGCCAAGGTCGTGCAAACGCTCACTCCCATCCAAGAAA
>CAZPVE010000146.1:0-3151 GCA_964589925.1 uncultured Aurantimicrobium sp.
GCCCAACAAGTACTCTGACGCTCTCTACAACATGCACCAGGACGACAACAACCGTCTGAACCCAGATGGAACCGGTTGGATCGTCCGTGGATTCTTCAACCTCACCGACAACCCTGACTCGGTCATGATTCTTCGTGAAGACCGTTTCGACCCGTCGACCGAGGTTCGCATCCCGCTTCCCGCAGGTGCTCAGCTCATCGTTGACACCCAGCGTTTCTGGCACGCCGTGTGGCACCAGGGCACAGAGCCTCGCTACTGCCTCATCACCTCGTGGGAGTCGGGTCCCGAGCTCGACGCGTACATCGCCAAGCACCACGGCGTTGCTCACGTTGACAGCTACCCGGTGACCGAGGAGCAGGCTGCCGCAGCGGAGGCTCACTTCCTTGGCCGTGTCGAAGCCCGCGCAGCTGCGTTGGCCGCACAGGGCAAGGCAGACGAGGGTGTCAAAGACCCCGAAGCCTAAGCACTTACCGCTGTGTCGAAAGCCCCGAGGAGACTCGGGGCTTTCGCTTTTTGGTTTTGCTTCGCGGCCAGCTAGTTCTTGCGAACCGCGTCAAGAACGGCTTCGTGCAGCTTGCCGTTGGTGGCCAGGGCGCTCCCGTGCCAGACATCTTGGTGGCCCTCGATTGATGTGAAGCGCCCGCCCGCCTCGGTGACAATCGGGTAGAGCGCAGCCATGTCGTAGGGCTTGAGGTCGAATTCTCCCGCCACATCAAGCACGCCTTCGGCCAGCAGCATGTAGGACCACATGTCGCCATAGGCGCGCGTGCGCCAGACCTGGCGACTGAGTGCAACAAGCTCGTCGAGGTAGCCGGCCTGATCCCACTGCTGCAGAGAGTTGTAGCTGAGTGAGGCATCGGCCAACTCGCTCACCTGTGACACATGGATGCGCCGAGGCTCGGAACTCGCGGCGATGGGCTGCCCGAGCAAGCCGTTGAGCGCATCGGGCACGGGGAGTGCGGCGAGCGGGTCACCCGACTCGTCAACCCAGGCTCCGTTGTCTTTGGCTGCCCACCAGCGTTTGCCGAGCGCGGGCGCAGACACCACGCCGACAACGGGTACGCCGTCGACAGCCAGCGCGATCAGGGTGGCCCAGACGGGAACGCCTCGCAAGAAGTTTGAGGTGCCATCGATGGGGTCGATGATCCACTGACGGTGTGGGTGGTCCGCGGTCACCACGGGGTGCTCGGCGACGCGGCCGGACTGCTCGCCAAATTCTTCGCCGAGCATAAAGTCTTCGCCGCGCTCGCGACCCAAGATGTCGATGATGACCTGCTCGATGGCCCGGTCGGCATCCGTGACGGGAGTTTTGTCGGGCTTGGTGGTGACTTCGAGGTCGACCGCAAGAAAACGCTCGCGCGAGATTGCGTCGGCCGCATCTGCCAGCTGGAGTGCCAGTTGCAGGTCTTCGTCGAGGGTGAAAATGCTTCGAGTCACGTCTCTACGCTACCGGTCGCGCGGGCCCAACCGGGCGTCAGTTCGTGTAGCGAATGAGTACGTTGTCGATGACTTGGCGAGCGAAACGCGTGGTCTGCTCAGTTGCCCCAAAGGTGCTCGGACAATCTTCGCGTGTTCGCGCGGCGCAGGAAAGGCCAAACCCGCCGGCATTGAATACCTTCGCACCAGACCCCAAGGTGGTTTCGGTCATTTGTCCCTTGGCTAGACGCCCCGCCTTAGGCTCGGCACACTGATCTCGGGTTGATTGGGCAATGATTGTTGTTCCCGCCCGGGTTGGTACCGGGGAGCTATCGACTTCCTGCTCAAACAGTCCTGGCACCAAAGTCTTATCTTCATCAGTGAGTCCTTCAAGGATCGGGGAATCCTCAATCAGCACCTCGGCTGTTGAGCCGAAAGTGCTGATGCATGCGGTTCCCGAACCTAGGAGACTGTCGGGGCCATAACCAAAGTTTGCAAATTGATCTGCCGCTCCCAGGCGTTGAACCTGGAGAAAGCGCGGGCTGCTCTTCGTCGAGCGCTCCGTCACGGCCCATACCAACGCGTTGGAACCAAAGACGGCCAAATTGGTTCCGGCACTTAGGGCGGTTACAACTTTCGCTTCGCCAGCCCGGGTCAAGTACTCCAAGTGTTGTCCGAAGAGCAAGGTGCGATAGGAGCTCAGGTTGATGTCTCCCAGTCCCGCATCGGCGGCGTAGTCGAGGGGTATCCCCGAATGTTCCAGCCAGGGAATCAGCGACAGGTCTCCACCCTGGGCGACGGCGTGGAACCTGTTCCAAGGCTTGCGGGCTGATGTGTAGAGGGGCCAGGTTTGGGGTAGAGCGACCAGTGGTGGAAGCCACGAGGGTCGATACTCAATTTTGTATCCTGACGCACCACCCCAGCCGTTGTATTCACTGGCTGTCAGCATCGAAACGGCAAAAAGCGCCGAGGCTGTTTTCGTGGGTGATGACACGACAAAAGGAGCGTCTGCAAAACGACCCGATTTGTCGACAACGCGAACAAAGTAGAGTCCCGGAGGCATGCCTTGTCCGACCGGGATGGAAACGGTCTTTCCCCCGCGCACATCCACAAAACCGAAGCTGCTCGATGGATACACCGCCTGCGAGCGGTATTCGCGAACAGGGGTTGTCGTCTTGGCCCAGACATTTCCTTTGAAAACTCGCCGAGCGCCAGCGCCGTCGTACCAGCCAACGCGCCATAGTTCCAGACGCCAGGTGCTGTAGATCGACCCCACTGTGACCGCGATTTTTTGGCCGCATACGCCCGAGGGTGCTGAGGTGAAGACTTGAAGCCGAGCATTCGATGCTCGCGGAGCAAACCTGATTGGTGAGCGATCCGCCGTTTTCGCGTTTTCTTCGGCGAGCCAGGTGGTCGATGAGGCGCAACTCGGGGCCGGTGGAGTCGCGGAGCTCGCCGAGCTGAGCGGGGCGGCGAACAGTAGTGAGAGGCACGCGACAAAGAGCGCCCACCCGCGCGAAACCCTACGCACAACATCCCCCACTCATGACTTCAAACCTAGGCGACGATTCTGGCGGGGGTGCCAAATGACCCACTTTTCAGCGTGATTGGCCGATTGGGAATGGCCCTGCCGGTAATGCTAAGGTTGTGTCTCGGTTCGGAACACAATTTCGAACCAACTGCACCTCTAGCTCAATCGGCAGAGCAACTGACTCTTAATCAGTGGGTTCTGGGT
>CAZPVE010000147.1:0-3151 GCA_964589925.1 uncultured Aurantimicrobium sp.
TCTCCAACTACGAACGCATCGCGGATTTTGCGTCCGTCTTCAGAGCGAATGGGAATGTTTTGAAGGTTCGGATTGAGCGAGGAAAGGCGCCCCGTGCTCGTGCCTGTCTGCAGATACGTGGTGTGAATACGCCCATCAGGGCCAATCGAAGTCGAGAGAGTCTCAACGATTTGGCCGAGCTTGGTGACGTCACGGTGGTCGAGCAGGTGTTGCAAGAACGGATGCGGATGAGTGGCCTGAAGGTCAGCCAGCGCCGCAGCGTCCGTGCTGTAACCCGTCTTCGTTGCCCTCGTTTTGGGCATGTCAAGTTGATCAAAGAGGACTTCTTGAAGCTGCTTGGGGCTCGCGAGATTAACTTCACGACCGATCAGGGTGTAGGCCTGCTGTTCATAGGCGCGTGCCCGCGAACTCAACTCTGAGCCGAGATCCGACAGCGCTGTTTGGCTCACGGATACACCACGGAGTTCCATCGCAGCGAGCGTTGAGAGTGAGGGAATCTCGATTTCAAGCAGCAAGGCCAAATCAGTGGGAGACATGTCGGCGTGCACGGCCACAGCCAAACGCTCGAGGGCCCACGCGCGGCCGGCAGGGCCGATGTCCTCAACTTCGGGAACCAACTGGGAAGCATCAGGTTCGGGCAGCATCTCCCCCAGATACAGGCGCACCAAACCATAGAAATCACGCTTAGAAACATCCGCCCGAAGGATCCAGTCAGCGAGTTCGGCGTCAAACGCTAGGTTTGCCAAGTCAATCCCCTGAGTGCGCAGAATCTTGACCTGCTCCTTAGCGCCATAGAGGACCTTGGGAGTCGGACCGGCAAGCCAGTCAACGAGAGGCGCGACATCAGCGGAAACCGGCGACCACGGAACATGGATGCTTTCCCCGTTGTGAGACAACCCAACCGCGGAAATCTGAGAATCGTAGCTCTCCACGACAACAGCGACGCCAAGACCCGAGGAATGGTCAACGCTATCGAGCCATTTCCGAAGCTCTTCATCAAGAAGAACACGGTGGGACGGAACCTTGACGAGAGTCAAAGACTCCGGTTCGGTGCGTCGCCCAGAACGCTCCCCAGGCTCGCCAGAAGAACTCTGAGTGTTGGCGGCTTCAGACTGTGATGAGCTCGGGGCACCCCCAGGCGAGCGTCCAGAAGGCGCTGATTCAATACCGCTTGCCTTGAGAACACGCTCGAGGAGGCTTCGAAATTCGAGCTTGGCAAACATTTCACGGACGGCCGACTCGTCAATGTCACCGCGGCGGAGATCGTCCGGCGCAACAGGAAGCTCAACGTCGGTGACAAGCCGGTTGAGGCGACGATTGCGCACCGCGTTGTCAGCAAACTCACGAAGTGACTCCCCCACCTTGCCGGGAATCTCGTCTTGGCGACGAAGAATCTCTTCGAGGCTGCCGTACTCGTTGATCCACTTGACGGCAGTCTTCTCTCCTACCTTCGGCACGCCGGGCAGGTTGTCGCTGGTTTCGCCGACGAGCGCAGCGATCTCGGGGTACTGTTGGGGCGCAATTCCGTAGCGCTCGAAAACCTTAGCGGCGTCGTATCGAGTGAGCTCCGAGACACCCTGCTTCGAAGGGTAAAGGAGCGTGACGTCGTCGTTGACGAGCTGAATGGTGTCACGGTCACCCGAGACAACCAAGACCCGGTAGCCATCACGGGAACCTTGATGGGCCAGTGTCGCGAGAATGTCGTCTGCCTCGAAATCCTCCTTCATGATGGTCACGATATTCATCGCGTGCAGAGCCTCTTGAAGCAGTGGAATCTGGCCGATGAACTCGGGTGGCGTCTCGCCGCGCGTTGCTTTGTACTCGGGATACTCGCGAGTTCGGAAGCTGTACCGAGAAATGTCAAAAGCCACGGCCAGGTGACTTGGCTTCTCTTTGGCCAAGAGGTTCAGCAACATCGAAATGAAGCCGTGAATGGCATTTGTGTGCTGGCCATCTTTGGTCTGAAAACTGTCGACCGGGAGTGCATAGAACGCACGAAAAGCGAGCGAATGTCCGTCGATGAGCAGAAGGGTAGGCTTTTCGTTGGACATGCCACCAGCCTAGTTGGCGCTGTCAACACTGAACCCATTCGCCCGAACAGTGAGGCACTGTGAGCACCTACGAAACCCGACCTGCAGCACTGGATGTCGAAAAGCTTCTCGGAGTGAGCGCCGGTCCCCTGTGCGACAAGATGGACATTCAGTTTCACGAGCTTTCCGCTGAACACTCTGTGGCAACAATGGCCGTTGAGGGAAACACTCAGTCCGTGGGAATCCTCCACGGAGGGGCCTTCGTAGTTCTGGGTGAAAGCTTGGGCTCCATAGCTGCCAACATTCACGCACACAACTTAGGCATTAAGGGACGAGCTGTTGGCATCGAAATCAACGCCACCCATACAGGCAGTGGACTCGAGGGATTTGTCATCGGCGAGTGCCGCGCACTGCACCTCGGCCGCACGCTGACAACGCACGAAATCGTCGTCACGAATCAGGCCGGAAAACGACTCTCTACCGTTCGCATCACGAACCTGATCAAGACGTCACGCGACTAATCGGCTTTTGCGGCTTCCTTGGGGGCGGCACCGAGCTGATCGATGATGGTGACCGCAACATCCTTCATCGTCAAACGACGATCCATGGATGCTTTCTGAATCCACCGAAAAGCCTCAGGCTCGGTGAGTCCCATTTTCTCGTTCAGGATGCCCTTGGCAATGTCGACAATCTTGCGCGTTTCGAAGCGCTCGGCGAGGTCGGAGATTTCATCTTCCAGGGTGCGCATCTGCGCGTAGCGTGCCAACGCAATTTCGATGGCGGGCAAGAGGTCACTCGGAGTGAAAGGCTTAACAACGTAGGCCAGGGCTCCGGCCTTTGCGGCCTGCTCCACCAGTTCTTTCTGGCTGAACGCAGTGAGGAGGACGACCGGTGCGATGCTGTCGCGGCTTAGGCGTTCGGCAGCAGAGATGCCATCGAGCTTGGGCATCTTGACGTCCATGACAACCAAGTCGGGTCGGAGCTCAGTAGCAAGTTCGATGGCGCGCTCGCCATCGCCAGCCTCACCCACCACTTCGAAACCGTTGTCCCGAAGGGTCTCCACGATATCCATGCGGATAAGGGCTTCGTCTTCGGCGACAACTACACGTCGGGTCAGGGGC
>CAZPVE010000148.1:0-3142 GCA_964589925.1 uncultured Aurantimicrobium sp.
GAGTCGGTTTCGTCGAGCACGGCGATTGCCGGCTTGAGAAGCTCGAGCTGGAGGATCTCGTGGCGCTTCTTCTCGCCGCCCGAGAAGCCTTCATTCACGTTGCGCTCGGTGAACGCTGCGTCCATCTTGAGGTTGGTCATGGCCGTCTTGACTTCCCCAACCCACTGACGCAGAGCGGGCGCGGTGCCGTCAATGGCCGTCTTAGCGGTGCGCAGGAAGTTCGAGACAGTTACGCCGGGAATTTCTACGGGGTATTGCATGGCCAGGAAGAGGCCTGCCTTTGCTCGCTCGTCGACGCTCATCGCCAGCACATCCTCGCCGTCCAGCGTGATTGTGCCTGACTCCACCGTGTACTTGGGGTGACCAGCGATTGTGTAGGCAAGAGTTGACTTGCCAGAACCGTTGGGGCCCATGATGGCATGCGTTTCGCCCGAGCGAATGGTGAGGTCAACACCCTTGAGAATCTCTCGAGTCCCTTGGTCGGTCTCGACGCTGACGTGCAGATCGCGAATTTCAAGTACAGCCATGACTAGATCTCTTTCGTTACGGAAGGGTCGATGAAGATGTTGCCGTCGCGCTCAACGACAGAAAAAACCGGCACGGGTTCGTAGGCCGGCAGGGTGAGTGGCTTGCCTGTGGTGAGTTCAAACTTTGAGCCGTGGGCCCAACACTCGAGAGTGCCATCCTCGACGAATCCTTCAGCGAGTGAGATGTCGCCGTGCGTGCACGTGTCGCCGATGGCGTGGATGACACCTGAAGAGTCGAGAACAAGGGCGATGGGAGTTCCCTCGACCACGACACGAAGCGCCTGATCCTGAACGAGGGAATCACGTGAACACACGAGCTGTTCAGCCACTAGATTACCCCTTCAACTTCGAGGTCGAGAGCCTTCTCGATGCGCTCAGCCACGGCAGGAACATCGATCTGCTGCACAATCTCATTGAGGAAGCCTCGCACAACAAGCTGTCGAGCCTCGGCTTCAGAGATTCCACGTGCCTGCAGGTAAAACAGTTGCTCGTCATCGAATCGACCGGTCGCACTTGCGTGACCAGCGCCGGCAATGTCACCTGTCTTGATTTCGAGATTAGGAATCGAATCCGCGCGGGTGCCATCGGTCAGAATCAGGTTGCGATTCTGCTCGTAGCTGTCGGTGCCTACCGCGTTGGGGCCGATGAGCACGTCGCCAATCCACACGGTGCGAGCTCCCTCACCCTGGAGTGCGCCCTTGTAGTTGACTCGACTCTTGGTGTGGGCACCCTCGTGGTGAACAAACACCTGCTGCTCTAGGTGTTCACCCGAGTCTGCGAAGTAGAGTCCGAGCATTGAAACGGATGAACCCTCGCCGCTGAGTCGGGTCTGCGGATTTACTCGAACAATGGCACCTGAAAGAGAAACAACAACGTGATTCACGGTCGCATCTTTGTGGGCCACAACGAAGTGGCTCGATAGGTGGCGTGCTGAGGGTGCCCATTGCTGCAGGGAAATCACTGTGACAGTCGAAGACTCCCCCGCGATGATTTCAACGTTCTCGGTGAGACTTGCGTCTCCCTCGCTGGCCAAAATGACGGTGGTTTTTGCAAAGGGAGCGACGTTGATCACCGTGTGAGCGGCCCGAGGCGAGGTTTCGAGCCCGGAGCGGGTGACAGTGATCTCACTGACGTCTTCCGCAGTGACGTTGATGAGAAGCGCTTCTTCGGTCGATTCCCACGCAATCGCCGCGGCGCGGTCTTCAGGCTTTCCGGCAACTCCTACGAGAGGGTCAGACATGGAAATCCACGAAACGCTCGCCGAACCATTCAGGGCCGACTCGATGGGGAGCCTCGCGCCCTCCACCTTTTCGTTGAGAAGGTCAGAGAGTTTGGCGACCGGCGTCAATTTCCAGTCGACCTCACGCCCAGAAACTTTCGGAAAATCGGCAATCGCAAATGACGCAGGGCGCTCGTTGCGCGTCTGAACCGGGATGGGGCTGCCCGGGCCGTGCGAATGTGCTGTTGCTCCAGCGGGAACAACATTCGTTGGGGAACTCATTTAGCCGACGGATCCTTCCATGCCGAGCTCGATGAGCTTGTTCAGCTCGAGTGCGTATTCCATCGGCAGCTCTCGAGCAATCGGCTCAATGAAGCCGCGGACAATCATGGCCATCGCTTCGTCCTCTTCGAGGCCGCGAGACATGAGGTAGAAGGGCTGCTCCTCGGATACCTGAGAGACCGTAGCTTCGTGGCCGAGCTGAACGTCATCAACCCGAATGTCGATGGCTGGGTACGTGTCTGAACGGCTAATGGTGTCCACAAGCAAGGCATCGCAACGAACGGTGTTGGCGCTGTGATGGGCGTTCGCGTCCACGCGAATCTCGCCTCGGTATCCGGCTCGTCCGCCGCCGCGGGCAATCGACTTGGACACGATCGACGACTGCGTGTAGGGAGCCATGTGAATCATCTTTGCTCCGGCATCTTGGTGCTGGCCGGGGCCAGCGAACGCTACGGATAGCGTCTCGCCCTTGGCGTGCTCCCCCACCAAGTAGACACTCGGGTACTTCATGGTGACTTTCGAGCCGATGTTTCCATCGATCCACTCCATGGTGGCACCCTCGTGAGCGATGGCGCGCTTAGTCACGAGGTTGTAAACGTTGTTGGACCAGTTCTGAATGGTCGTGTAGCGAACGCGTGCGTTCTTCTTGACGATGATTTCGACGACAGCTGAGTGCAATGAGTCGCTCTTATAGATGGGTGCGGTGCAGCCCTCGATGTAGTGAACGTATGAGCCCTCATCAGCGATGATGAGCGTGCGCTCAAACTGACCCATGTTCTCAGTGTTGATACGGAAATATGCCTGCAGCGGAATCTCGACGTGAACGCCCTTAGGGACGTAGACAAACGAGCCACCTGACCATACGGCCGTGTTCAGAGCAGCAAACTTGTTGTCACCAGCAGGGATAACAGTGCCGAAGTACTCTTCGAAGAACTCTGGGTGCTCTTTGAGCGCGGTGTCGGTGTCCATGAAGATAACGCCTTGACGCTCGAGCTCTTCATTGATCTGGTGATAAACAACCTCAGACTCGTATTGAGCAGCAACACCGGCTACGAGACGCTGCCGCTCAGCCTCAGGGATTCCAAGCTTCTCGTAGGTGGTCTTGATTTCGTCG
>CAZPVE010000149.1:0-3130 GCA_964589925.1 uncultured Aurantimicrobium sp.
CCCGTGAGGTGCTGCTGGCGAAGTTCGCCGGTGCCGCCAAGGCCTCGCTGTTCGGTGCTGCGTACCTGTTCAACGCACCTCTGTCGAAGGCCGTTCGCACGGTCGACGCACTGCGTGCCAAGCAAGAATCTGCAAACTAGCACCCGCTGGTTTCGCATCGTTTAGAAACAAACCAAGGAGAAAATCATGGCAAAGCTCTCAACTGAGCAGCTCATCGAGGCTTTCAAGGAGCTTTCGCTCATTGAGCTCAGCGAGTTCGTAAAGGCATTCGAGGAGACCTTCGAGGTCACCGCTGCCGCCCCCGTTGCTGTCGCTGCTGCAGGTGCTCCTGCCGCTGGTGGCGCTGGTGGCGCTGAGGCTGCCGAGGAGAAGGACGCATTCGACGTCGTACTCGAGGCTGCTGGCGCAAACAAGATTGCTGTCATCAAGGAGGTGCGCACCCTGACCAACCTCGGTCTCGGTGAGGCAAAGGCTCTCGTTGACGGTGCACCCGCAACCATCCTTGAGGGTGCAAAGAAGGACGCTGCTGACGCTGCTAAGGCTGCCCTCGAGGGTGCCGGCGCTACCGTCGTTCTCAAGTAGTCTTTCGACTCAACGCAAAGAGGGTGTCGACCGCACGGTCGACACCCTCTTTCGTTAATTCGCTTAGGAGCGAATGGCGATTGCCATCTCTTCGAATGCGTCGACCATCTTTTGCAGGTCGGCATCCGTGTGGGCCAGCGAAACCAGCCACTGCTCATCCAGACCGGGAGGGGTCAAGATGCCGCGGTTGACGCCCCACAGCCAGCTGAGCTCTGCCACAGCAAAGTCCGTCGCCTTATAGTCGCGGTAGTTGCGAACCGGGGTGGGCGACCAGATGACGGCGCCCTTGATGCCGAAGCCCACGGTGTGTGCCGGGAGTTCATACTTCTCGATGAGGGCGCCGATCTTCTTCATCGCGGTGCGGTTGATTTCTTCCGCACGACCGAGGGCCTCGGTGGTGCAGATCTCATCCACGGCTTCAACGGCCGCCATGACGAGCGGGTTTCCGTTGTAAGTGCCGAAGTGTGCCATGCGGCCATCGACCACTGCAGACATGTACTTCTCGGTACCACCGAAAGCCGCCACGGGAACGCCGCCACCGATGCTCTTGGCGAGGGTCACCAGGTCGGGCTTGATGCCCAAACGCTTGGATGCGCCAGCGACACCCGCGGTGAGACCGGTCTTGACCTCGTCGAAGATCAGCGCGATGTTGTGCGAGTTGCAGAGGTCGCGAACGCCCTGGAGGTATCCCTCGTCGGGCAGGACGATCGACAGGTTCTCGATGACCGGCTCAAGGATGAACGCGGCGATGGTGTTGGCGTGCTCATCCATGATCTTCTCGAGGTAGGGCAGGTCGTTGTAAGGAACGACATAGACGTCGCCAGCCTCGACCTCGAAGGGCACATCAGGGATCGGCGCGTCGGCCGGGCCGATGTCCTTCAAGGCGGGCTTGACCGAAACCTGAAGCGGGTCATACCCACCGTGGTAGCCACCTTCGAGCTTGATGATGGCCTTCTTGCCGGTGACGGCACGAGCCGTGCGAATCGCGTACATGGTTGACTCGGTGCCCGAGTTCGTGAAGCGCAGCATGTCGAGGCCAAAGCGCTTCTTGAAGCGCTCTGCGGCGTGGGTCGCGCTTGGCGACGGGGTCACGAAGAGCGTTCCCGTCTTGTCGAGGGCCTCTTTAACCTTTGCGACGACGGTCGGGTTCAAGTGGCCAACCAGCATGGCGCCGAATCCCATCGACATGTCGAGCAGCTGACGACCGTCGACATCGGTGAGGTAGGCACCCTTGGCCGAGACTACCGAGATGGGATACGGGTCCCAGTGTTGGAAGCTCGAGGTCACGCCCAGCGGCAGAACCTTGCTTGCCTGAACATTGTGTGCGCCCGATGCGGGCGTGGTGGCCGAAAAACGCTCCCACTCTTGGGCGAGCAGTTTTTCGATCTTGGAGTGATCCAGGGGGCGTGAATTTTCGGGGACGTGACGCCAGCCGGCCGGATCGTGGGTGGGAATTGTGGTGCTGTTGATTGATTGGGTGGTGCTCATGAGATCAACTCCATTCACCACCAACCTACTCCTGAACGCTGGGTGAAGTCTCTCTAAACGTGAATTGAAGAGCCGATCGCCTGCGAAAGCGTGATGGCAACGAGCGTGATGTTGAGTGCGGTGATAAGAACTGCCGCCGCAATCGCAATCCCGGTTGTGTGGGGCCTATTTGTCTCGGCTCCCATGAGTGCGGGCTGGCGTGTGAAGTGAATCAAGGGGATGAGTGCGAACGGAATTCCGAAGGAGAGCACGACCTGGCTCAGAATCAGAGCCCACAGCGGGTTCACCCCAAAAGCCAAGATGATAACCGCAGGAATCACGGTGATCGCTCGACGCGTGAGCAGAGGGATGCGGATCTTGAGGAGGCCACTCATCACCTCAGCACCTGCGTACGCCCCGACTGATGTCGACGCCAAGCCCGAGGCGAGCAGAGCGAGGGCAAAAAGGAACGCGATCGTGGGGCCCAAGAGCGAACCCAAGGAGAGGTAAATCTGGTTGAGCGTGAGGTCACCGATGTGACCGCTGAGCGTCGTGGCTCCGACAAGGAGCATTGCGAGGTTCACCGTGCCGGCCACGATGAGGGCGACTGTCACATCAACACGCGTGGCCTGAAGGATGCGCTTTCTTGCCGGACCAGGCTCCACAGTTCCGAAGCGGTCACGAGTGAGTGCGGAGTGCGCGTAAATCGCGTGGGGCATGATGGTCGCGCCCAGAATCGACGTTGCCAGCAGGAGCGAACCGAGGTCGGTGAAATGAGGAACCAGCCCACCGAAGAAGCCTTCTGCCGTCGGAGGGGCGGCAATCAAGCCAACGCCAAATCCGACTGAGATCACGACGAGCATTGCGATGATGACCCACTCGAAAATGCGGGCGCTGGCTCGGTTTTGAATCATCAGAATGCCCAGAGACAGGGTCGCCGTTATCAGGCCGCCGAGAACGAGAGGTAGACCAAAGAGAAGTTGGAGAGCCACTGCCCCACCGATCACCTCAGCAATGTCGGTTGCGATGGCGACGAGTTCGGCCTGCAGCCACAGTTTCAAGAGCAGCGCAGCATTCTCAA
>CAZPVE010000150.1:0-3066 GCA_964589925.1 uncultured Aurantimicrobium sp.
ACGGTGGTGCTCAGGGCATAGGCCAGATTTCCGGGATGTTCCGCTGAACGGTTGTCGTACACGGTCCAGACCAGGCCGCCGATGGTTGTGGTTCCTGAAGGGCGAAGATCGGGGAGAACTGATGCAGTCCACGACGGGGATGCTGCAAATCCTTGGCGGTAACCGATGTAGGAGTTGGCTGGCGGGATGAAGCCGATGTACCAGACGATCACCTTGTCAGCTGTGCCGGTGCGGATCTGAGCCTTGTTGGCCTTCCATGTGGACGGCATGTTGGGCGTGATCAGAGGGGTGCTGACGGTGGACTGAGCCTGCTCCGAAACCTTGTGGTAGTCGACGGCCCAGTTTGGGTTGCCCTCGCTGTGCGGAACCATGAAATAGATGACCACTGCGAGCCCGACGGTGACCAGCAACGAAAAGATGAGGTTGTTGATGGTTTTGCGCGCGCGGTAGAGGCGAGACTGCTCGGCTCGGCGGGCGGCCGTCTCTTCGGGGGTCTCGGGACGGCCCAAGTCGGCAGAAACCGCCGGTTTCTTGGGGGTGCTCGAGAAAATGCCCACGGCTACTTTTCGGTGCCCGGGGTGCCAGCTTCGGCGTTGGCGCGAGCGGCGTCGAGACGGGCCTTGGCTCCTAGGAGCCACTCTTCACAGCGGCTAGCGAGGGCCTCTCCGCGCTCCCACAGGGTGAGGGTCTCTTCGAGGGTGGCCGTGCCCTTTTCAAGGTCGGCAACGACCTGGACGAGCTCGTTGCGAGCCTCTTCGTAGGAGAGTTTGCTGGTGTCGGTGGTGGCCACGAATCAATCCTATTTCTTTGTGGGGGAGCCGGATTTTGGGGGAGATGCGGGTGAAACTTCGCCTGCACTGACGGCGGCAATTCGACCGCCAGAGAGAGCAACGGTGAGCTCGGCACCGGCCGGGGCATCTGCGGGGGTTCGAACAGCCTTGCCGTCGCTTCGAAGCGCGATCGCGTATCCGCGATCCAGCGTTGACTGGGGTGAAAGGGCACGCAGCTGACCGCGCAGGGCTGCCGTCTCAGACGCTGCGTTCTCGATGGTTCGAGAGACAAGGTCGCTGCCGCGCTGCACGTAACGCACAATCTCTTCAGCGCGATCGCCGATGATCCATTCGCCGCTGGCCAGTGAGGGCCGCGACCGCACCTGCTCGAGTTTGTTCCATTCGCTCGTGACGAAGGTGTGCGTTTGAAGGCGGATGCGCGAGAGGCCTTCTCGCACACGAGCGAGCTCTTCGTTCACGTCGGGAACGACGCGCTTGGCTGCATCGGTGGGGGTCGACGCCCGCAGGTCGGCGACGAAATCAAGCAGCGGTTGGTCGGCTTCGTGCCCGATGGCGCTGACCACCGGCGTCGTGGCCGCGGCAACCGCACGCACGAGCGCTTCGTCGCTGAATGGCAACAGATTCAAGAAGTCGCCGCCACCTCGAGCGATGATGATGACGTCGACAGCAGGGTTGGCATCGAGGTCTTTGAGAGCCGCGAGCACCTCTGGCACGGTTTCGGGGCCCTGAACATGCGTGTGACGAACTTCGAACTCCACCTGCGGCCAGCGCAGGGTGGCGTTGCGAATGACATCTTTTTCGGCATCCGAGTTGGCGCCCGTGATGAGCCCGATGCGCCCGGGCAAGAACGGTAGGGGTTGTTTGCGAGATTCGTCGAAGAGGCCCTCGCTGCGCAGCTGGGCTTTGAGGCGCTCGAGCTTCTCCATGAGGTCGCCGAGGCCGACATGCTTCATCTCTTGGATGGTGAGCCGCAGGTTGCCGCCCTTGGGCCAAAAGTCGACCTTGACCAGGGCAACCACGCGGTCGCCCACCTTGATGTCTTCGGGGATGCGCGACATGGCGCTGGCCCACACACCGACTGACATGCTGGTGTCTTCGGCGAGGTCTTTCATAGTGCCAAAAATTCCCGAGGGGCGGGGCGTCCAGGCGGTGATTTCGCCCTCGACCCAGACCATGCCGAGTTGGTCGATGTAGCCCTTGAGTTTGGCTGTCAGTGACGCAAGTGACCACGGTTCTTCGGGGGTGGTGGTGACCTGTGCCATGGTCCAAGGTTAGCCGAGGCGACTGACACGCTCGCGTAGACTCGAACCCGTGAGCCCTGAACCGATCAACCTTGGGATGCCCCGAATTCCGGGTACCACGCGCACGCTCGAAAATGTGCCCGTTGGCCGCCCTAAGAAGGTTCTGCTGGCTGCCCCACGCGGATACTGTGCCGGTGTCGATCGCGCGGTCATCGCTGTCGAAAAAGCTCTCGAAACGTTCGGTGCACCGGTCTACGTGCGCAAAGAAATCGTGCACAACAAGCACGTTGTTTCGACTCTGACTGAGCAGGGCGCCATCTTTATCGACGAGGTCGACGAGGCGCCCGAACACGCAAATCTCGTCTTCAGTGCGCACGGTGTTTCTCCTGCGGTGGTTGAGGCTGCTGCATCCCGCAACATGATGACCATCGATGCCACCTGCCCACTGGTCACCAAGGTGCATCGTGAGGTGGTGCGCTTTGCGCGCGATGACTACGAAATCTTGTTCATCGGTCACGCTGGCCATGAAGAGGTGGAAGGCACCATGGGTGAGGCGCCCGACCGCGTGACGTTGGTCGACGGCCCGCATGCCGTGCCTGACATCGAGGTGAAGAACCCCGACAAGGTGGTGTGGCTCTCGCAGACCACTCTGAGTGTCGACGAAACCATGGAGACTGTGCGCCTGCTTCGCGAGAAGTTCCCCAACTTGCAAGATCCGCCCAGCGACGACATTTGCTACGCCACTCAAAACCGCCAGGTCGCCATCAAAAAGGTTGCACCGGATGCCGACCTCGTGATCGTCGTCGGCTCGGCAAACTCGTCCAACTCGGTTCGGTTGGTCGAAGTGGCGCTCGAGTATGGCGCCAAGGCAGCCCATCGCGTGGACTACGCCGACGAGATCAAGCCCGAGTGGCTCGAAGGGGTGGCGTCGGTCGGCGTCACCAGTGGCGCATCCGTGCCGGAAGAGCTCGTGCAAGAGGTTTTGGCCCTGCTGGCGACGGGTGGTTACACCGACATTGTCGAGGTCAAGACAG
>CAZPVE010000151.1:0-3064 GCA_964589925.1 uncultured Aurantimicrobium sp.
GTGGGCACCTACCTGCTGCAGTCGAGCAAGTACCGCGTGTACTTCGTGAACCCGATGGTCAAGGGCGAGATCCTGGGTCAGCCCGTCTACCCAGACCTGAAGTCACTCCCCGAGGTTCCCGACATCGTGGATGTGTTCCGCAAGGGCAGCGACATCCCCGGTGTAATCGACGAGATTCTCGAAGTCGGCAAGCCCATCGTGTGGGTTCAGCTGGGCATCTACAACGAAGAAGCCGCTCGCTACGGCGAATCGAAGGGCCTCAAAGTTGTGATGGACCGCTGCATCAAGATCGAGCACGCTCGATTCGATGGCGGACTCCACCTACTCGGGTTCGACACCGGCGTGATCAGCGCCAAGCGTCACACTCGCTAGGGCTACTTCGCCTTCTTGGTCGACTTAGCCTCGAGCTGCTCATCCAGGAACTGGTCGACCGGCTCGCTCGCGCCTTTCTTGCTCAACGCGACAAACATCAGGATGCCGGCGATGGCAATCAGAACGGCACTGACGGCAGCAGTCTCGGCGAAGGCCGCAGCGTAGGCACCCTGAATGGTCGACTGACCAGCAGTCGTCAGCGCACTGTTCACAGCACTGTTTGAACTATCCGCCGTGCCTGTGGTCATGAAGTGGGTGATGGTGTCCCAGTTGCTCTGACCGGTGACGGCACCCTTGGTGACGTGATCGACCTTGGCCACGGTGAGGATGCTAATCGCCGTGGTCGTGCCGGTGAGACCGAGCGAGTATCCAAACTGACCCACGGTGACCTTACTCGAGCTGACCGGGCCGAAGAACTTAGCAGGGGCGAGACCGAGGAACAGATTGCCCTGGGTGGTGGCGTTCATCATGTAACCGATACCGGCAATGACGAGGCCGGGAACGAATATCCAGTAGCCGCCCGCGAATCCGGCGTAAACAAAGTCGAGGAAACCAACAACGAGGAATCCGTATCCTGTGAAGGCGATGAAGCGAGCCGGCTTGCCCTTGCCGAGCAGAGCGCCGGCAACGAGAGAGCCAGCGATGCCGGCTGCCGTTGCGGGGAGCTGAGCAACACCAATGAGCGCGGTGGGCACGTGGGTGACGTATTGCCAAATGTTGGGCAGCATCTGGCTGATGGCACCCGAACCGAAGTTCCAGAAGATACCCATGATGACCGCACCGACAAACGCAGGGTGCTTGAGCATCTCAATCGGGAACACAGGGTGCGACGCGCGCTGCTCACGAATCACGAACGCAGCAAGGCCCACGAGGCCAATGAAGACAGGGACCAAGAAGGCCGGGGTCGTGATGCCCTTGGTGGCCTGGCTGATGCCGTAGAGAACGCCGGCAACACCAATGGCGAGGAACAGCATGCCGAAGAAGTCGATCTTGCCGCCAGGGACCTTGTCTACCTTGGGCAGGATGAACGGAATCAGAACAAACACGAGTACCGAAACAACCGGAAGAACGAAATAGGCATAGCGCCAGTCGGCACCGACGAGCACGCCACCGATAACCATTGCAATCACCGGGATGATTCCGTTCGTCACGTTGAACATGGCCATTGCGGGGCCTAGCGACTTAGTGGAAGAAACGTTCTTGAGCATGCCGTAGGCGCCACCAAAGACCATGCCGAGTGCGATACCGGTGATGACACGACCGCCAAGGTACATCGCGGCATTGGTCGATGCGGCAGTGAGAAGCTGACCGGCAGCGCTCACCAGAACAACAATCGAAACCACGAGACGACGACCGACGCGGTCAGCGAGGAGTCCGCCGGGGATAACCGTGGCAGCCAAGGCCAGTGTTGAAATACCCGCCGCCAGTGCCTGAGTCGACGAGTCAAAGTTCAACTGGTCTGAGGCCTTTGCCAGCGCCATCGAAGAAATGATGGGGTCGGCAACCTGGATGGCTCCGATGATTCCCAGAAGTAGAACGGCACCTAGGCGGAAGCCGGTTTCGGGGACGGCGCTTGATTTGGCCACGATGACTCCTTTGTGTCTGCTGGTTACGCTATCGGATTACGCGTGCGAGTCGCGCGAATGATGAATTGAACCGCCGTGTAGATCATGAGCACAGCAAACAACAGATTGGCCCACAGGCTCGGGAGAACGAGTGACACCGCGACTCCCGCGTATGACACCACCGCCGCCACGAGGCCAATAATGACCCCGGAGCGCACATCCACTCGGTTGTTCATAAGATTCACGCTCGTGCCGATGATTCCAGCGGGGATCATCATGACGAGAGATGTTCCCTTGGCTTCGAAGTTGGTCATGCCAAAGAGCAGCACGAGAAGCGGGATGACGAGGATCCCCCCGCCAACGCCCAGCAAGCCGGCGAGCAGTCCGGCAAAGAGCCCTAGGCCGAGCATGGCGAGGAAATCGGGAATCGTCACCTGAAGGCCGGGCGTGCCGTCAGCGCTGATGCTGAAGGCGAGACGAGCGGTGACACCAAGCAGAAGAATGGCGTAAGCCCACATCAGGTAAACCGACGGGATGAACTTCAGCAATCGCGCGCCCACATAGGAACCCACCGTGGAGCCGATGCCCAAAGCAAGGGCGCCGAGCCAGATCACTCCGTCGTGAAAGGCGTAGCCAATCGCCCCGGTCGTTGCAGTGATCACAATCACCACCAGAGATGTGGCGGATGCGCGCTTCATCTCGAACCCGAGCACGAGTGTCAAGAGTGGAATAACAATGAAGCCTCCACCGACGCCGAAGAGTCCGCTGAAGAACCCAACGATCAGTCCGAAAAGAACGAGCCAGAGGGTGCGCTTTACAGAACTTTGGAGAGGAATGCCTGCGTCCGTTCGTGCTGCGGGTTGCTCAGAACCTCGCGGGGGTCGCCAGCTTCGATGACGTAGCCGCCATCCATGAAGACCAGCGAGTCAGCAACCTCGCGCGCGAAGCCCATCTCGTGGGTCACCACGATCATGGTCATGCCCGACTTAGCCAGCTCTTTCATGACGTCGAGAACCTCACCGACGAGCTCTGGGTCGAGAGCCGAGGTGGGCTCGTCGAACAGCATGAGCTTGGGTTCCATAGCGAGCGCACGGGCAATCGCCACACGCTGCTGCTGTCCACCCGAC
>CAZPVE010000152.1:0-3035 GCA_964589925.1 uncultured Aurantimicrobium sp.
CACGCATCGCAGGGAGTTTCGTGACCGCCACTTCGCCACAGGTTCTTCGCCGCCGCCGAATCATCACCATCACCGTCATCGTGATCCTGGCGGTTCTGGCGATCGCTGCAGCCGTCTTTTCGAGCCTGTACACCGAGTCCTTGTGGTTTGCCCAGCTCGGATTCTCGCGCGTCCTCTACACGCAGTGGGTGGCATCGGCCGCGTTCTTCCTGGTGGGCTTCACCATCATGGCGTTTTCGTTGTGGCTGGGCATGTACATCGCCTACCGAATTCGCCCGGTTTATGCCCGACTGGGCGCTCAGATGGATCGCTATCAGCAGGCCATCGATCCCGTGCGCCGAACCATCACGATTGTCGTTCCGCTGGTGATCGGCATCTTTGGTGGTCTTGCCGCTCTCACACACTGGCAAGAAACGTTGCTCTTTTTGAACGCCTCACCGACCGGAACCACCGACCCGCAGTTCCACAAAGACATCTCGTTCTACCTCTTTGATCTGCCGTTCTACCAGGCCCTGATTGGTTTCCTGTCCGCGGTCGTCATCCTCACGCTGATTCTCTCGACGCTCACACACCTCGTCTACGGCTCGATTAGCTTCGCCCCGCGTGAGGTTCGAGTTGCTCGTGGCGCGCGCATCCAGCTGGCCATCATTGCTGCTGTCTACTTGGGCCTGCAGGCCGGCAGCCTCTATTTCGACCAGTTCGCGACGATGAACGACCCGGCCGGCCTGATCACGGGTGCCAGCTACACCTCAGTGCACGCGACCATCCCCGGCCTGCAGATTCTGTCGATTATTGCGGCACTCGTCGCTCTGCTTTTTGTGGTGACCGCCTTCACCGGCCGCTGGCGCCTGCCCGTTGTCGGCGTGGCACTGCTTGTGGTCAGCGCTCTCGTTCTTACCCTCGGTTACCCGTTTGTGATGCAGCGATTCATCGTCGACCCGAGTGAGCGATCGCTCGAGCAGCCCTACATCAAAGACAACATCGATTTCACGCGCAAGGCCTATGGCGTGGACAAGCTCCAGTCGCTCGACTACAACGCAACCACGTCGACGTCACCCGGGGCCCTGCGCCAAGATGCCGACACGACGGCGAACATTCGCATCATTGACCCAGCTTTGGTGAGCGACTCGTTTGCTCAGCTCGAGCAGTTTAAGCAGTACTACGCGTTCCGCCCCGACCTCGACGTCGACCGTTACGTGGTCAACGGCAAGTCTCAAGACACCGTCGTTGCTGCCCGTGAACTGAACCAGAAGGGCATCGCCACGAACTCGACAACGTCGTCTTGGTACAACGACACCCTGGTCTACACCCACGGTTATGGCCTCGTGGCCGCGTACGGAACCGAGCGCACGGTCGAGGGTCAGCCTGTGTTCTTGCAGGCGGGTATTCCCAGCACCGGCAAGCTCGGCGAGTTCGAGCCTCGCATCTACTTCGGTGAAACATCGCCGAAGTACTCCATCGTCGGCGGCACCGCGGGCAAGGACGTCGAGCTCGATTACCCGGCGAACGGCGACGACAAGCAACAGACCTACACGACCTACGCCGGCACCGGCGGCCCGAAGCTGGACAGTTTCTTTACTCGTCTGCTCTATGCCTTCAAGTTCGGCAGCGAAGAGATCCTGCTCTCAGATGCAGTGAACAACTCCTCGCAGATTCTTTATGACCGCAATCCTGCACTGCGAGTTCAGAAGGTCGCCCCGTACCTGACCATCGACTCCGACCCCTATCCGAGCGTGGTGGACGGTCACGTGGTGTGGATCATTGACGGCTACACCACGAGCGATCAGTATCCGTACTCGCGCCAGGAGAGTTTTTCGAGCGTCATTGCAGACCAGCAGACTCCGGCCACGGGATTCGCTCGGGACAACATCAATTACATTCGCAACTCGGTCAAGGCCACGGTTGACGCCTACTCCGGCCAGGTCACCCTCTATGCCTGGGACACCACCGACCCCATCATCAAGGCCTGGAGCAAGGTGTATCCCGGCACCATCAAGGCGGTGTCGGATATGTCGGCCGACCTCATGAGCCATGTGCGTTATCCCACCGACTTGTTCAAAGCTCAGCGCGCGATTCTCGGCCAGTACCACGTGACCGATGCCGGTTCGTTCTACTCGCAAGACGACTCCTGGACGACACCCAATGACCCCACGGCTCCGGCGGGAACATCCGTGTTCCAGCAGCCCTATTACCTCACCATGAAGGTGCCCGGACAGAAGTCCCCGTCGTTCTCGCTGTACTCGACCTACATCCCTAACGCCGCGGGCACGAACAGCCGCAACGTGCTCACCGGATACCTGGTTGTCGATTCCGATGCCGGTTCGACCGCGGGCAAGGTGTCCTCAAACTACGGTCAGCTGCGCATGCTGACATTGCCCAAGGATGTCACCGTGCCTGGCCCTGGTCAGGTGCAGAACAACTTCAACGCTGACCCCACTGTTTCGAAGGAACTCAACTTGTTGAGTCAAGGGTCGACGGATGTACTCAAGGGCAACCTGCTGACCCTGCCTGTGGGTGGCGGTCTGCTTTATGTGCAGCCGGTCTATGTGAAGTCGACAGGAAACACCAGCTACCCTCTGCTCAAGAAGATCCTGGTTGCCTTTGGTGATCGCATCGCGTTTGAGTCCACGCTCCCGGCCGCCCTCGACGTTCTCTTCGGTGGCAACTCTGGCGTGAACCAGCCCACGAACGATACGCCCGCCAACCCTGACACGGGAGGAACGAATGCTGGTGGCGGAACCACCGGTGGTTCGACCATGGGTAACGCTGCCCTCAAGGCAGCGCTCGCGGACGCAAGTGCGGCCTTGAAGGCACGCGAGGCCGCCCGCGTGGCTGGCGACTGGGCAGCGTTCGGCAAGGCGGATGCTGAGCTGACGAACGCCCTCTCCAGGGCGCTCGCCGCAACCAACTAGCCGGAGCTGAGCGTACTGAGCGGCGACGTTGTGGTCGTGGAGCACATTTACCTCGTGGTAACCTTGAACTACCGACGCGGGGTGGAGCAGCTCGGTAGCTCGCTGGGCTCATAACCCAGAGGT
>CAZPVE010000153.1:0-3017 GCA_964589925.1 uncultured Aurantimicrobium sp.
TCGCAGGGCAGCCAGATGGGCGTCAAGGAGTCTGTCGCCGACACCGCCCGAGTTCTCGAGCGCCAGGCCGCCGCCATTGTGTGGCGCACCTACGAGCAGAGCGGCCTCGAGAAGATGGCTGAAGGCACCACGGTTCCCGTTATCAACGCTCTCAGCGATGACTTCCACCCCTGCCAGCTGCTCGCAGATCTCCAAACCATTCGCGAACACAAGGGTGCGCTCGCCGGCTTGACGGTTGCTTTCTTGGGCGACGGCGCCAGCAACATGGGGCACTCCTACTTGCTTGCTTGTGCAACCGCGGGCATCAACATCCGCATCGGCGCCCCCGAGGGGTATCAGCCTCGCGAAGATGTCGTGGCCGACGCCCGTGCCATTGCCGCCACGACAGGCGGCTCGGTCACCGTCACTCAGGATGCGCGTGAAGCTGTGACCGGTGCCGATGTCGTCGTTACCGACACCTGGGCCTCGATGGGTAAGGAAGACCAGAAGGCCCAGCGAATCGTTGACTTTGCCGGCTACCAGGTCGACTCTGCGCTGATGGCTCAGGCTAAGTCCGACGCCATTTTCATGCACTGCCTGCCCGCCTACCGCGGCTACGAGGTGAGTTCCGAAGTGCTCGATGGCCCGCAGTCGGTCATTTGGGATGAGGCCGAGAACCGTCTTCACGCGCAGAAGGCTCTGATCGTTTGGCTGCTTCAGAACAGCTAGAGCGTCAGTTCAGCAAGCTCGCCATCTGCTTCTGAATGAGATTCGCCGCCCACTCCGGTGCCAGGCGAATCAGGCGATACATCGTCGTGGCGTCCGACCCGACCGGGGCGTTGAACTTGTTCTTCTCGAACGCGTCCACGATTTGCTTGGCCGCATGTTCAGGTGTGGCCATCTTGATCTTGGATGCGGACGCTTCCATGCTCGCGCTTGCTGAGGCATCCATCGCGCCCGAGTTTTGAGCGATGTTCGTGGCGGTTGCACCGGGGAACACCACGGTCGCGCCTACCTTCGTGCCGGCCAGCTCGCTCCGGATGCCTTCGGTAAACAAACGCACGGCGGCCTTCGTCGCGCCATAGGCAGTCTGGCCTGGCACGGGTGCGTAGGCACCCATGCTCGAGACGTTCAAAATCTGCGCTTCCGGACGAGCACGCAACGGTCCGATGAACTCCTTGTACATGGCAACTGTGCCCCAGAAGTTGACGTTCATCACCTTCTCGAACTCTTCGTAAGACAGGTCCTCAATCTTCACGAAGTGCTGGATGATCCCCGCGACGTTCGCGTAGCCATCAACCTGCCCGTGCGCGGCGATCACGGCCGCAGGCAAGGCCGCAACCGCAGCGCGGTCCGTCAGGTTCACCACGTGCGTGCTCACCGCGGCACCAGCTGCGCCGGCGAGGGTGACCGTTTCGGCCAGGGCATCCGCATTCATATCGACGGCCGCGACACCTTTCGCACCGCGAGCGAGGAACTCGAGTGCAACCGCTCGACCGATGCCGCTTCCGGCGCCAGTAACAACAATGACTTTTCCGTGTGCCTTCATATCTCGCACCCTACGCCTCTTTCCTGAGGGCTGGGTCATCAAGAGTTCTTCGGGCGACACGAATATAACGATTAACCTCCGAGGGTGTTTTGGTTTAGAGTTTCCTAGACTCCGTGTCTACGGGCTGGGTGAAAGGGAATTCATAAATGAAGCGATCGATGGCGGCCGCTGCTGTTGCAGGCCTGATGTTGTCTGGTGTGCTTGTCGCATCGCAAAGTGCTCAGGCGGTTCCTGCTAAGCCTGAGAAGGTGACGATTTGCCACCGCACCCACTCGGTCACAAATCCCTACCGCATGATCACGGTGTCAAAGAATTCCGTAGATGGTCCACTCAATGTGCGCTCCTCCGGCAACCCGTCCAGCAGTGCAGGCGACCACGCCGGATACGTCCACAACGGATACCACAGGTCCGGTAACAGTTACGTGCGGGACTACCCCAGCAACCCCCGAGTTTTTAGCTCAACTTTCGCCTACTCCGGTCCCAACAAGGTCTGGGAAGACATCATTCCCTCGTTCACCAAGTTGAGTGGTTCGACCACCGTTACGTACAACGGCGTGAACTGGGACGCCGCAGGCAAGGCCATCTACTTTGGCACTGGTTCCTCCTTTGGTGCGTGCAAAAAGATGACGGCGCGGGAGTTTTACGATTCAGAGGTAGCTGCCGGACAGACTCCGACCAACATCTTCAATGAGATCAGAGACCAGGCAGCAGACGAGGACGGGGGCATCAACCCGACAAAGTTGTCAGACCTCCCTTCCGAGCCTTCGCATCCTAAGGGCCCGACCCCACCGGCCAGCGTGGCTAGTGACAGCCAGAAAATTCATGGCCATGTATGGGAAGACGCCGATCATGACGGGCTTGAGGGAGGATCGGAGTCCAAGATGAGTGGCGTCACGGTTACCCTGCTGGACGCCAGCGGCGCCACCTTGGCCACCACCACGACCGACTCAAATGGGGATTTCAGTTTCTCCTCCGTGGACGAGGGTCTGTACAAGGTCAACTACACGCTTCCAAGCCTTTTTTCGTACACGTACGACTCCACGACGGCGAGTGATGGCAACACCACCGTCAACGTTCCCAGCGGAGGATCCGGTTTCTCGTGGGCTGGTCTCATCCTGACTTCGGCGGGCTTCACTGCTCCGACGTTCACCGAGCCCGTTGCTAACTCGAGCGGCTCTTCGAGTTCGAGCGGTTCATCGGCCGCGGCAACCTCATCCGCCGCGAGTTCGTCAAGTTCGGCTTCTGGTTCTTTGGCAAACACAGGTCTGTCGGTCTCGCTCTCGATTGTTCTGGGGGCCACGGGAGCGATTGTGGTAGGCGCGGGAGCGCTGGCGCTGACCCGCCGCCGCCGCGAGTCGCTTCCCGAGGCTGACAGCGTTCCTCGTCTCAGCGCTGGGAACGTCGGCATTTTCACGGCCCCCGGGTATGACCCGGGGGCCGTCCTCTTGCCCATAGACTTAACCTCATGTCTGAACGCGTTGTCCTTGCT
>CAZPVE010000154.1:0-2996 GCA_964589925.1 uncultured Aurantimicrobium sp.
TGCCGTAGTACATGAAGATCAGCAGGACGAATGCAATGAGCATTCCGCCGAAGCCGGCGTAGTCGATTCCGAAGTTCCAGCCCGAGAAGTCTCCCGAGATAACGGCGGCGATGGCCAGGCCCCAGAGGCCCCAAATGCCAGCCGTGCGCTTGAGCGTCCGTTTCTCAAAGTATTTGGCGTCGGCGGTCGTGTATGTCACGCCCGAGACTTTCAAGGTGTCTTTTGCCATCGAGGTTTCCTTACATGTTCAGGTGTCGAGCCACCAGACGCCATTGGCCGGTGAACACAACACTGTGAGTTTCCTTGGGATGAGCATAGGGGTCGATTTGTGCCCGGTAACAGACATTCGTGAAAACTTTGTGTTACCAAAGGCGGTCGCATGAGGCTTCGAGGAGACCCCACGACCTCCAAGCCTTATGGTCTAATGGTGGAGGCTCAGCCTCAGAGAAGAGAGAAGCAATGACGACCAACGCCGGAATGCTCACGCCCGAAGAACTAACCAAGCTTGTGAAAGCCGGCGAGATTGACACCGTCATCGTTGCCTTCACCGACATGCAGGGCCGCCTCGTCGGCAAGCGCGTCTCCGCTCGTCTCTTTCTAGAAGACATTGCCAGCCACGGAGCTGAGTGCTGCAACTACCTGCTCGCGGTTGACGTCGACATGAACACCGTCGACGGATACGCCTCCGCCGGCTGGGAGCGTGGCTACGGCGACATGGTCATGCAGCCCGACATGAGCACCCTTCGTCGCGCGGCTTGGCTGCCCTCAACCGCCTTGGTGATGGCTGACATGCAGTGGCTCGACCACTCCCCCGTTGCGCACTCGCCACGTGAGATCCTGCGTCAGCAGATTGCTCGCCTGCACGAGATGGGCCTCGTGCCGTTTGTCGGCACCGAGCTCGAGTTCATCGTGTTCGACGAGACCTACCGCGGCGCCTGGGCCAAGGGCTACCGCGAGCTGACCCCGTCCACCGACTACAACGTGGACTACGACCTGCTCGCTTCCACCCGCGTCGAGCCCCTGCTGCGCGATATCCGCAACATGATGGATGCCTCCGGTATGTACTGCGAGGGAGTCAAGGGCGAGTGCAACTTCGGACAGCAAGAAATCGCTTTTCGCTACGACGAAGCTCTGGCGACCTGCGACAACCACTCGATTTACAAGCACGCCGCCAAGGCGATTGCCGATGACCACGGCAAGGCCATCACGTTCATGGCGAAATACAACGAGCGCGAAGGCAACAGCTGCCACATTCACATCAGCCTGCGCAGCCAGGCCGGCGAAGCCGTCTTTGCTGACAAGTCAGACGAACGCGGCATGAGCAAGATGTTCAAGCACTTCCTTGCCGGCCAAATCGCTGCGATGCGCGAGCTGTCGCTCTTCTTCGCGCCGAACATCAACTCCTACAAGCGCTACGTCGACGGCAGCTTCGCTCCCACGGCCGTGGCCTGGGGTGTCGACAACCGAACCTGCTCACTGCGCATCGTGGGCCAGGGACACGCCATGCGCGTCGAGCAGCGCGTACCGGGCGGCGACGTCAACCAGTACCTTGCCGTTGCAGCCTTGATTGCTGCAGGCATCCACGGCATCGAGAACGAGCTCGAGCTTGAAGCCATCACCGAGGGCAACGCTTACGCGAGCGACAAGCCGCGCGTTCCTTCTACTCTTCGTGAGGCCGCATCGCTGTTCTCACAGTCAACGATTGCTCGCGAGGCCTTCGGAAACGACGTCGTTGACCACTACCTCAACAACGCCCGCATCGAGATTGCGGCGTTCGACTCGGCCATCACCGACTGGGAGCGCATTCGTGGCTTCGAGCGCCTCTAGCCAAACCGAACGCCCGGTCATCGGGCTCACTACGTACCTCGAGCAGTCCAAGACAGGCGTGTGGGACGTTCCCGCATCCTTTTTGCCCAAGGTCTACTTTGATGCGGTGAACCGCGCCGGCGGCATTGCCGTGCTCATCCCGCCGCAGCAGATCGACGACGCGTCAGCCAACCGCATTCTTGACAGCCTCGACGGCTTGATCATTTGCGGAGGCAAAGACGTCAATCCCGCCCGGTACGGGCAGGCGGCGCACCCTACGACCGATGAGCCTCGCCTCGATCGTGACGCCCTTGAGGATGCACTCCTGAGCGCTGCCCTCGAGCGCGACCTGCCCTTCCTCGGCATCTGCCGTGGGGCACAGATCTTCAACGTCGTCCGTGGCGGCACGCTCATCCAGCACCTGCCCGATGTGATTGGGGACGACCGCTACCAGAAGGGCGGGGGCGTTTTCTCCACGATTCCCGCCGAAGTGAGCCCCGGATCCAAGCTCGCCGAGGTTCTTGGCGGCACCACCCCCGTTGCCGCAGAGGTCTACCACCACCAGGCGATTGACGAAGTGGGTGAGGGCCTGACGGTGTCGGCTCGAACCGCTGACGGCGTGATTGAGGCCGTTGAGCTGTCCGACAAGCCCTTCGCCCTCGCGGTGCAGTGGCATCCGGAAGAATCACCTGAAGACCTCCGACTTTTCACCGGCCTCGTTGAGGCAGCCCAGACCTATAGGAGCAGCAAATGAGCTACACCGTCATCAACCCGGCAACCGAAGAGGCCATGGAGACCGTCGACCACGTCGACCTCGACGGCGTGAACGCAGCCGTAGCCACCGCCGAAAAGGCTCAGCGCGCGTGGGCTCGACTGAACCCCGCCGATCGCGCTGCTGCCCTGCGCCGCTTTGCAGCCGCTGTCGACGGTGACATCGAAACTCTTGCCCAGCTGGAGGTTCGCAACTCCGGCCACCCGATCGGCCAGGCTCGCTGGGAAGCAGAGCACGTGCGCAACGTACTCGAGTACTACTCAGCCACGCCCGAGCGCATGTTCGGCAAGCAGATCCCCGTTGCCGGCGGCATCGACATGACCTTCCAGGAGCCGCTGGGCGTCATTGGCGTCATCACGCCGTGGAACTTCCCCATGACCATCGCCGCGTGGGGCTTCGCGCCAGCGCTGGCCGCCGG
>CAZPVE010000155.1:0-2976 GCA_964589925.1 uncultured Aurantimicrobium sp.
CCCAAGGTGACCGTCAAGCTTCACCGTCAGGCCGTTGTTCGTATCGTTACCGAGGCTCCTGCCGCCAAGGCTGCCCCCGCGTCGACGACTGCGCCTGCCTATGGCGAGCGCACCGCTGCTGCAAAGCCTGTCGCTAAGAAGCCTACGGCTCGCACTGCTGCAAAGCCCGCTGCTAAGCCTGCTGCAAAGACTCAGTCGGCTGCTGCCAAGCCGGCGGCCAAGCCCGCAGCCAAGAAGCCCGCAGCAAAGTAATTCGCTCACTCAACGTCTGGACTTCCCCCCGTGAACAACACCCCGGTTCGCCGCGCATGGCGAAACCTCATTTGGCTCCTTGTGCTCATCGTTGGCCTCATCGGCATCAACGCTGGCGGGGTCATTTGGGGTGGGGGGTCCTGGACGCCGAAGCTTGCCCTTGACCTGCAAGGTGGAACGCAGATCATCCTGACCCCTCAAATCACGGACGGGTCGAGTGTCTCTCCTGAACAGCTCACGCAAGCTGTTGCGATCATCCGTCAACGTGTTGACTCCGCTGGTGTGAGCGAGGCTGAGATCAACACCCAGGGCACCAACAACATCGTTGTATCGATCCCGGGCACTCCCGACCAGGACACAATCAACCGCATCGAGGCTTCGGCCAAGCTTGATTTCCGTGCAGTCATCGAAACAACGCAGGCCACTAAGGAGTTCGTCGGCGAAGACGGAAAAAAGACTCCTAATCCCGCGCCTCCGACCAACCTTCCCAGCACTCCGTCGGTGAAGCCAACCGATGCAAGTGACCCGGCGTGGGTAACGCCGGAGCTTCAGGCTCAGTACGACGTATTCAACTGCGATTCGGATGCCGCGAAGAATGCGTCATCGGCTCCAGCTGACAAGCCACTCATCACCTGTGATGTCACGAAGGCCTACAAGTTCCTGCTCGGACCTGTCGAAGTCACCGGCGCAGACATCACTGACGCAACCAGCGGCGTGATTCAGACGTCTACGGGGTCTTCCACGGGACAGTGGGCTGTCTACATGACGTTCAACCCGAAGGGAACTGCTGAATTCGCCAAGGTCACCACGCGCCTCTCTGGGCTCACCGGTGCGCGCAACCAGTTCGCGATTGTTCTCGACGGCCAGGTCATCTCTGCTCCGGCAACCCAATCAGCTATCACCGACGGCAAGCCTCAGATTTCCGGTGGATTCACGCAGCAGTCGGCAAAGACCCTGGCTGACCAGCTGAAGTATGGCGCGTTGCCCATCGGATTCAAGGTTCAAAGCTCCGACACTATCTCAGCCACCCTCGGTAGTACGCAGCTCTACAACGGCCTCTTGGCCGGGCTCATCGGTCTGATCCTCGTTGTTGTCTACTCGCTGATTCAGTATCGAGCCCTCGGCTTTGTCACTGTGTTCTCACTCGGTGTTGCCGCAGTCATTACATACCTGCTGGTGACAATTCTTTCCTGGTACCAGGGCTACCGACTCTCGTTGGCCGGTGTCGCCGGACTCATCGTCGCTATTGGTATCACGGCTGACTCCTTCATCGTGCTCTTTGAGCGCATTCGTGATGAGCTTCGCGAGGGTCGAGGTCTCGAGTCTGCCGTTGAGTCAGGATGGCGCCGTGCCGTTCGCACCATCATCGCAAGTGACGCGGTCAACTTCCTTGCCGCGCTTGTGCTTTTCATCCTCGCCGTCGGCAACGTGCGTGGTTTTGCGCTCACTCTCGGTCTCACAACGGTTGTCGACCTTGTGGTCGTCGCTCTGTTCACACACCCGATCATGACTCTCCTCGCACAGACCCGATTCTTTGGCGGCGGACACCCGGCTAGCGGCCTCGACCCGCAGGCTTTGGGGGCTGTCTACCGTGGTCGTGGACAGTTCGTGACCGCTGCGGATGCGCGAGCATCCAAGGTTGCGTCGTCGAGTAAAGAAGCTGCCAAGCGTCAGACTATTGCAGAGCGCAAGGCGGCGATGCTTGACCGCGAAGGTGCTGACAACGGGAAGGCGGACAGCTAATGTCGCGTTTCACTCAGCTCGGTAACGACCTGTACACCGGCGCTCGTTCCGTTAATTTCGTCGGTCGTCGCCGCACCTGGTATTTGATTTCGATCATTGCCGTTCTCGTGGCACTCTTCGGCCCGTTCGTTCGTGGCGCCATCACGCACACGCCCGCCTACAACTTCGGAATTGAATTCACCGGCGGAAGTGAGTTCCTGGTTTCAAATCCGGCCTCTACCGATCAAGAGCTGGCGGTGACGGCGGTTGAGAGCGTCGTGCCCAACGTCGCGCCCAAGGTTTCCATTGTCGGCAACTCCAGCGTTCGTGTTCAGACCGAGCAGATGACGAACCAACAGACGAACGAGGTCAAGGCCTCACTCGCTAAGGCATACGAGGTTCCCGAAACTCAGGTGACCTCATCCTTCATCGGCGCCACATGGGGACAGGACATCACTCAGCAGGCGATTCGTGGTCTCATCGTGTTTATCGCTCTCGCTGCGGTCGTTATGGCTCTTTACTTCCGAACGTGGAAGATGTCCGCGGTTGCAATCGTGGCGTTGCTTCACGATGTCGTGATTACCGCTGGAATCTACGGTCTTTCGGGCTTCGAGGTAACTCCGGGAGCTGTCATCGGACTTCTTACGATTCTCGGCTACTCGCTCTATGACACCGTCGTTGTCTTTGACAAGATTCGCGAAAACACGATTGGTGTCGCGCGTGACATGAGTCGCACCTTCGCTCAGCAGGTCAACCTTGCTGTGAATCAGACGCTCGTGCGATCAATCAACACGTCGGTCGTCGCAGCACTACCTGTCGCATCGATCCTCTTTATCGGAGCTTTTGTGCTCGGGGCCGGAACCTTGCGCGACATCTCCTTGTCGCTTCTCATCGGTATTTTCGTTGGAACCTACTCCACGCTTTTCCTTGCTGCTCCGCTGTACGCGGGATGGCGTAGCCGTGAAGCGGCCCGTACGAGAGCGTCTTGAGGATCAACATGAC
>CAZPVE010000156.1:0-2967 GCA_964589925.1 uncultured Aurantimicrobium sp.
CTCTTCGTCCTGGTTCAGCTGAACGGCAAGCTCTACTGTGTCAATCTCTCGAGTGGGCTGCAGGTCGGCATCACGAATAACTGGGCTATCAAAAGCCGGGTCTTCTTCGCGGCGCGTGGAGTTTCGGCGCCACCAGGGCAACTTGCTGGCCTCGTCGGGGTCGAGTTCATTGGCAGCATCGTCGGCTGGTTTGTCGGCCGAGCCGCCCACGAGGTATGCCCACAGCTCACGAAGACGCGCGCCAATCTTGGTCGGCGGGGTCTTGGTCATGATCAGCAGCGACAAGAAAGCAAAGGCCACCATGACGGCGCCCGAACCCCACTGCGTGATGACGGCCGCAAGCGGGCCAGCCATGAGCCAGCCGAAGAGACCACCGGCGTGTGAGAGCGCAACCATGCCCTGGGCAGGGGCCGGCTGACCGCCCAAGAGGTGCGCGAGACCTGAGACCGCGAGAAGGAACAACACCACACCAATTCCGATGCGGTTGTTGTCGTTCACCGAGCTGGGATGACGGAACAGCCAGACAGCAAGAAGCAGCATGACCACGGGTAAGCCATAAGCGATGACACCGAAAAGCCCGCCGAAGGTATAGGCGCTAACCAGTTGAGCAACGGGGCTAGCTACCAAGAACCACTGCACCACAGCACCGGCGATCGCAAGCAGCACGAGCGCAAACGGAACGCCGTCTCGACGCTCCTCGCGCGAGAACTTCTCGGGGCCGAGCATGCGTGCGGCGCCGCCAGCCACGTGCGCCATGGTCATCCAGACGCGAGCGAAACCGGTGTACTCACGCTCCCCCGATGCCGAGCCAGAACTCTTGCGAGCCGCCGGTCGAGTGGATGTGCGCGGTTGCGGGCGCGACGCAGAGCGCGACGGTTTCTTAGCGCTCGATGCCATGCCTCTACGGTAGGCCCGGCCACCGACAAACCCCCGGAATTACAAGGGAGTGTTAGGAATTGGAACCCGCTACTTGGTGAACCAAACGGTGGTGTTCTTGGGCACAAATCCGTTCTTCAGCGGGCGGCTCGAGAGCACAACCTTGCCCTTGGGCAGGCGCACCTTGTCGCCGCTGAAGTTAGTGAACGAGTGCCAGCCGTTGGGTCGCTTGAAGTGCAGCGTCTTCTTGGGGCTGTCCACCCACTCGAGCTTCTCCTCGGCCTGCAGCTTCTTGCGAGCGGCAATCGCTGCGCGGTAGAGCTCCAGGGTCGAACTCTCAACGCCGTCCTCGGCCTCGACCGAGAACTTGCCCCACCATGCGGGCTGCGGAAGGTGGGATCCGTTCGAGCCAAAGCCGAACGACGAGCCTTCCTTGGTCCAGGGCAGAGGCACGCGGCATCCGTCGCGGCCCTTGCGGGTCTTGAGGTCACGAATCCAAATCGGGTCTTGCAGATCAGGCTCGTGGATGTCGGTGACCTCAGGCAGGCCAAGCTCTTCGCCCTGGTAGATGTAGTGGCAGCCCGGCAGAGCCAACAGCAGCATGGTGGCTGCACGAGCGCGGTCGAGACCGCGCTTGGCGTTCGGCTTGGGGCTGGTGCCATCAGTCATCAGCCACTTGGCGTAGTCAGTTCCCTCGGGAAGTGCGTAGCGGCTGGCGTGACGAACCTCATCGTGGCTCGACAGCACCCAGGTCGACGACGATCCGGCCTTACCGGCAAGCTTCAGAGCGTTGGAAATGCTCTTCTTGAAGCGTGGCGCACGCCACGGCTGGTGCAGGATGTCGAAGTTGATGGCCTGACCCAACTCGTCGGGGCTGGCGTACAGCGGGCGACGGTAGAGCGGCGCGTTTGCCTCCGCGATGGCCACACGAGGCGGGTTGTACTCGTTGAAAACCTTGCGCCACTGGCGGTACACCTCGTGCACCTCGTCGCGGTCGAACAAGGTGCGAAGCTTCTCCTCGCCCTCCACGTGGTACTCGAACGACTTGATACTGGGGTACGGCTCGCTCATGTCCTTCTTGAGGCCGTGAGCAACGTCGACGCGGTAGCCGTCAACCCCACGGTCTGCCCAGAAGCGCAGCGTGGTGATGAAGTCATCGAAGACGTCCTGGTTATCCCAGTTGAAGTCCGGCTGCTCGGGTGCGAACAGGTGCAGGTACCACTGGCCGGGGGTTCCGTCGGGTTCGGTGATGCGAGTCCAGCCCTGCGGGCCGAAGTGCGACACCCAGTCGTTCGGCGGAAGCTCGCCGTTGGCGCCCTGTCCGTCGCGGAAAATGTAGCGGTCGCGCTCGGGAGAACCCTTGCCCGCGCGAATAGCCTCCTGGAACCAGGGGTGCTGGTCCGACGAGTGGTTGGGCACAATGTCAACGAACACGCGGATGCCGACGGCGTGTAGCGCCTGAAGCATCTCGTCGAAGTCTTCGAGGGTTCCCAGGCGGGGGTCAACATTGCGGTAGTCGGAGACGTCGTATCCGCCATCAGCCAAGGGCGAAGGGTAGAAGGGGCTGAGCCAGACGGCATCGATTCCTAGCTTGTGCAAGTAGTCAACGCGCGAGGTGATGCCCTTGATGTCTCCGAGACCGTCGCCGTTCACGTCAGCAAAGCTGCGGGGGTAGATCTGGTAGATCGTGGCCTGACGCCACCAGTTCGCATCGTTCGATAGTGCTGATTCGTGTCCCATGTGACTAATGCTCTCCTAAACGATGTTTCCTTGACATTTCGTTGCCTTGGGTTGCCGTCTCACGACCCAAGGCGCGACGAAAGTGGCCGATGGACGACCGCTTTCAATCCCCCGCTGCACCCTCGCAGCGAAAAAGTGTTACTTCACCGACCCCATCGTCACACCGCGCATGAGCGTGCGCTGGAAGATGAAGAAGAAGATGATCGAGGGCAGTGCACCCAACAGGGCGGCTGCGGCACGAGCAGTCGGGTCGGTCGTCCACTGTCCGGTCGTGACGGCCAGACCCAGGGTCACGGTCTGGTTGTCATTCGAGGGCAGCAGAACCAGCGGAAGAAGGAACTCGTTCCAGCT
>CAZPVE010000157.1:0-2932 GCA_964589925.1 uncultured Aurantimicrobium sp.
AAGTCCCTCCGCCCTGGTGTCAATGCACTGGCGGATGGCCGCCACGGTCGTGTCGACGTCGTCGACACCGATGCCTAAGCCGGGCGAGCCGTCCCGCGACACGCAACTTCGTGTCGGCCGGTTGACGAAAGCCCACGGTCTCAAAGGCGCCATCAAGGTTGAGCTCTACACTGACGAGCCAGCCAAGCGCTTCGTGCCGGGCGCAAAGTTCACGCTTCAGGTTCCCGAAGAATCACCCTGGTTTGGCAAGACTCTCGAACTCGCCGAGCTGCGCTGGTACAACGAGCATCCGGTTGCGTTCTTTGTGGGCGTTCCCGATCGGACGGCGGCTGAATCTCTGATCAAAGCCATTCTCTGGATCGACGTGGCCGGCGAATCATCGAGCGAGCCTGACGCGTGGTACGACCACCAGCTGGTTGGCCTGAGCGTCGAGCGCGACGGAATGAAGGTCGGCAAGGTCATTCGGGTTGAGCACATGCCCGCGCAAGACCTGCTGGTCATCGCTTCGGCGACCGGTGATGTCATGCTCCCGTTCGTGAAGGCTCTGGTGCCCGCCGTCGACCTGGAGCGCGGCGTGGTCACGATCACCCCACCCGGTGGGTTGTTTGAGGAAATCCCCGACGACGAGGCATCGGCCCAATAATGCGCATCGACATCGTCAGCATCTTTCCTGAGTTCTTCTCCGTGCTTGATGTCTCGCTGGTGGGCAAGGCGCGTCAGTCGGGTCTCGTCACCACTTCGGTTACTGACCTGCGTGATTTCACCTACGACGTACACCGCACGGTCGACGACAGCCCCTACGGCGGTGGCGCTGGAATGGTGATGAAACCCGAACCCTGGGGCGAGGCGCTCGACTCGATCATCGGCGACGAGTCATCCGCAGTTCTCGTGGTGCCTTCTCCGGCCGGAGAGCCGTTCACGCAGGCGATTGCTAAGGAGCTTGCTCAGGAAGAGCACCTCGTGTTCGCGTGCGGCCGCTACGAAGGTATCGACCAGCGCGTTTCGGATCACTTTGCAACGCGCATCCGGGTTCGACCTCTGTCGCTGGGTGACTACGTGCTCAACGGGGGAGAGGTCGCGACCATGGCCTTCATCGAGGCCATCACCCGCCTGATTCCGGGCATGGTCGGCAATCCCGAGTCGCTCGTCGAAGAGAGCCATGAGGCGGGCCTGCTCGAATACCCGAGCTACACCAAGCCCCAAATCTGGCGTGACCTCGAGGTCCCCGAGGTATTGCGCTCGGGCAATCACAAGGCCATCGCCGACTGGCGTCACGCCCAACAGGTCGAACGCACTAAGGCGATTCGCCCCGATCTGCTGCCCGAATAGGGCCGAGTTGGATGCGCACGCGCATCCGTGGCAGAATAGAGAAGTTGTGCCGCGCACGAACCCTGCTGCAGGGGGCGTTCGTATCAAGCGCTAGGGCACATTTCGACGTAGACACCTAAACCGTGTTCGACCTGCAGCGGATACAGATTGTGAATCAAAATGCACATTCTCGACGCAGTAGACGCAGCGAGCCTCCGTTCCGACATCCCCGAGTTCCGTTCGGGAGACACCGTCAAGGTGCACGTGAACATCATCGAAGGTAACCGCTCGCGTATCCAGGTTTTCCAGGGCGTTGTTATCGGCCGTTCGGGTGAGGGCGTTCGCGAGACCTTCACCGTTCGCAAGATCAGCTTCCAGGTGGGTGTGGAGCGTACGTTCCCCGTGCACTCGCCGGTCATCGACCACATCGAACTCGTCAGCCGCGGTGACGTCCGTCGCGCCAAGCTCTACTACCTCCGCGACCTTCGCGGCAAGAAGGCAAAGATCAAGGAGAAGCGCGACGCGTAGTCCGTTTTTCAACACGAGTGCCCCGGCTGATGTCGGGGCACTTCGTTTTTGCCTGAGAGTGGGCTCCCTCGCCATCAGCCGTCAAACTTGCGACAACCCCGGTGTTCCGGGCGTTTCTCAAGGTTTCCGCTCTTAGACTGAAGCAATCGTTTTCTCGCCAGTCTGGAGCTTGGGTGTCTGACCTTTCTGCCAACGACCCCCAGGTCGCTCCACTCGGCAGTTCACAAGATCAGGATGTTCGCCCGCGCGACCCGGATCGCAAGCCCAAGCGCCGTCCCAAAACACCTCTGCAATCCTTCGTGTGGTTCGTGCGTGACGTCGTGGTCATTCTGCTCGTGGCCATCGTGGTGTCGTTTGTCGTGAAGACGTTCCTCGTGCGTTCGTTCTTTATCCCGTCCGAGTCGATGATGAACACCCTCCACGTTGACGACCGAGTGATTGTGAATGAACTCGTGCCCGACATCATGCCGGTACAGCACGGTGACGTCGTCGTCTTCAAAGATCCGGGGGGCTGGCTGCACGCGTCGCCTCATCAGAGCAAGGGTCCTGTTGGTGACGCCTTCGACTGGACGCTTTCACTGGTTGGTCTGACGTCCCCCGACAACGACCAGCACCTCATCAAGCGTGTCATCGGATTGCCCGGCGACACTGTGCGCTGCTGCACTCCCGAGGGCAAGATCACCATCAACGGGGTTGCCATCACCGAGCCCTACATCGTTACCCCGCCGGGAGTTGATCGCGCCTCCGAGGTGAACTTCGCGGTCACCGTTCCCAAGGACTCGTATTGGGTTATGGGTGACAACCGCTACAACTCGGCCGACTCGCGCTACAACGTCGACAAGCCGGGCAAAGGATTCGTAGCAAAGAGTGATGTTGTGGGCCGCGCATTTGTCTTGAGCTGGCCGGTCAAGAACTGGACCTGGCTCAGCAACTACCCTGAGGTCTTCCAGGACGTCCCCAAGGTTGCCGTCGACCCGGCAGCAAACACCACCCCCAGCGTTGCCCCTCGGGGGTAGTGCACGAATGCCTGTAGACCCCACCTTCGAAGTTGAAGCGGCCATGTTTGCCGCTGGAGCATCGATTGTGATTGGCCTTG
>CAZPVE010000158.1:0-2916 GCA_964589925.1 uncultured Aurantimicrobium sp.
GTCGGCCCCAAAGAGGCTCTCGACATCGCCGAGATCGCGGGGGAGAAGTTCACCTGGTGTGGCTCGGCTCCCGCCTCACCCGAGACCGCTTTCGACTGCGAGGTGCAGATCCGGGCGCACGCTGACCCCGTGCCGGCTGTGGCCCGCGTTGTCGGCGGTGACGTCACGGAACTCGTGATCGTTCCCAACGAGCCGCTCAACTCGGTTGCCACCGGCCAGACCGCGGTGGTTTATGTGGGCACGCGCGTGCTTGGCCAAATGACAATTTCACGCACGGTCTCGGCCCTTTCCGTGGTTCCGGCTGCAGCCGAGGCCACAGCATGAACATCCCGTCATTTGACGACGCCCTGCGCGAGTCACAAGAGCTCACCGAGCGCATTGTGCAGGCCCGCGCGGCTTATTACGAGCGCGACGAGATTCTCATTTCGGATGCCGACTATGACGCGCTGATCAAGCGCCTTGAGCTGCTTGAGTCGAGCTACCCGCAGCTTCAGGGGCAAGACTCGCCAACCCTGAGCGTGGGAGGCGCGGCAACCTCGACGTTCGCACCGGTCACACACCTCGAGCGCATGATGAGCCTCGACAACGTTTTCAGTGAAGACGAATTCTTTACCTGGGCCCAGCGGGTGTACAAAGACGCCGGGCGCACCCCCGCGTTCTTATGTGAGCTCAAAATCGATGGCCTCGCCATCAACCTGCGCTACGAAAACGGCGTTCTCGTTTCGGCGGCAACCCGTGGGGATGGCGTTGTGGGCGAGGATGTCACGGCCAACGTCAAAACAATCGCGGGCATCCCGCGCACGCTCTCAGGCACGGGGCACCCGGCCGTTGTTGAGGTTCGTGGCGAAATCTTCTTTCCGGTCGAGGCGTTCCGCAAGCTCAACGCTGAACTAGCCGAAGAGGGTGAAAAGGTCTTTGCCAACCCGCGCAACGCGGCCAGCGGTTCGCTGAGGCAAAAAGACGCGAGCAAAACGGCCCGACGCCCGCTGCACATGCTTGTTCACGGCATTGGTGCGTGGCCAGATGTTCCCGTGACCAACCAGTCGCAGGTCTACGAGTTGCTGGCGTCGTGGGGCCTGCCCACCTCAACGCACTATCGCGTGGTCGAAACTGCCGAGGCTGCAGATGCCTTCATTCGTGAGATGGGTGCCGCCCGCGAGTCGGTCGAGCACGAGATCGATGGCATCGTCATCAAGGTCGACGAGCTGGCCTTGCAACGCGAGCTTGGAGCCACCTCCCGGGCGCCGCGCTGGGCCATTGCCTACAAATACCCGCCCGAGCAGGTGAACACCAAGCTTGTCGACATTCGAGTTTCGGTCGGCCGCACCGGGCGTGCGACTCCTTACGCGGTCGTTGAGCCGGTCAAGGTTGCTGGTTCCACTGTCGAGTTCGCCACCCTGCACAACCAAGATGTGGTGCGGGCCAAGGGCGTGCTGATCGGCGACACCATCGTGATTCGCAAAGCCGGCGACGTCATTCCTGAGGTTCTCGGGCCGGTTTTGGCGTTGCGCGATGGCACTGAGCGCGCCTTCGTGATGCCCACGGGCTGCCCCGAATGTGGCGCCACTTTGCGCCCGATGAGCGAAGACGACGTCGATCTGCGCTGCCCCAACGCACGCGGATGCCCTGCCCAGGTGCGCGGCCGCGTCGAGCACATCGGCTCGCGTGGCGGGCTCGACATCGAGGGTCTTGGCGAAGTCGCCGCCGCCGCGTTGACCAACCACCTCGACGGAAACCAACCTCCACTCGAAACCGAAGCCAAGCTTTTCGCGCTCACCCTCGACGACCTGATGGCCATCGACTACTTCGTCAACGCCGACGGCAGCGCCTCGAAAAACGCGCTCGAACTGCTCGCGAACCTTGAGGTAGCCAAGACCAAGCCGCTGTGGCGCATCCTGGTCTCCCTCAACATTCGACACGTCGGCCCGGTGGCAGCCCGCGCCCTTGCCGACTACTTCGGCTCAGTTGATGCGATTCGCGCCGCCACCGTCGATGAGCTGGCCGCCGTCGATGGCGTGGGAACGATCATCGCTGAGTCGTTGCTTTCGTGGTTTGAGGTCGACTGGCACCAAGAGATTGTTGCCCAGTGGGCCGCGGCTGGCGTGCAGTTGTCGACCCCCGGACACCCCGGCCCTGGTGCTCGAGTTGAGATCGAAGGCCCGTGTTCAGGCCTCACGATTGTTGCCACGGGAACGCTCGAAGGGTTCACCCGTGAAGGTGCGCAAGAAGCCATCATTGCGGCCGGCGGCAAACCCGCATCGAGTGTTTCCAAGAAGACCGATTTTGTCGCTGCGGGCCCGGGCGCCGGCTCCAAATTGACCAAGGCAGAGGAGCTCGGCATCCCGGTTCTCGATGCCGCCGGTTTCAAGCGTTTGCTTGAGGGCGGTCCGTCAGCGGTCTAGTCGCGCTTCGGTAGGCTTAGAGGGTTATGTCTGACATCTCTGAAGAGAGCGTTCGCCACCTCGCTGGCCTAGCTCGCATCGCCCTGACCGACTCCGAAGTGACGGCTCTCACCGCCGAACTCAGCCAGATTGTTGACGTGGTGGCGCAGGTCACCAGTGCCGTCGACGCTGACACCCCGGCCACCAGTCACCCGATTCCGTTGAGCAACGTCTACCGCGAAGACGTGGTCACCAACGATGTGCTCACCCCCGAGCAGGCCCTCGCCTCTGCTCCCGAGCACGACGGCAGCCGCTTCAAGGTTTCCGCGATTCTGGGGGAGGAGCAGTAGTGTCCGAGCTCATCCACCACACCGCCGCTGAACTCGCTGCAGCGCTGGCCGACGGCAGCGCGTCCAGCGTCGAAATCACTCAGGCGCACCTCGACCGCATCGCAGCCGTCGACACCGATGTTCACGCCTTCCTGCACATCAACGCTGAGGTTTCGCTCGCTGCTGCTGCTGCCTCAGACAAGCGC
>CAZPVE010000159.1:0-2888 GCA_964589925.1 uncultured Aurantimicrobium sp.
ATGACTGATTCTTTCGTGAACTATTCGGTGATGTCGATCTCGAGCATGACGTCGGCCTCAATCGCCTTGCGCACCTTCTCGAGGATGCCCGCTGGAACGTGCGAGTCAACGGTGAGAACCGAAAGTGCAGCACCACCCTGTTTCTGGCGCGAAATCTGCATGCCGGCAATGTTGATCTTGGCGTCACCGAACTCCTTGCCGTACACGGCAACGATTCCCGGACGGTCGGTGTACTGCATGACAATCAGGTGCTCGTCGATGGGCAGGTCAACCTCGTAGCCGTTGATCTCAATGACCTTCTCGCTCTGCTTGACACCAACCAGCGTTCCCGAAACCGAGATCTGTGTGCCATCGCTGAGCGCACCGCGAAGCGAAATCACGTTGCGGTAGTCGGCCGATTCTGCCTCGGTCAGCAGTCGAACCTCGATGCCGCGCTGCTCAGCGAGCAGTGGAGCGTTGACGTAGGAGACAGACTCGCTCACAACGTTCTTGAAGATTCCCTTGAGAGCAGCAAGCTTGAGAACAGAAACATCGAGAGCCGCAATCTCGCCGCGAACCTCAACATCGACGCTGGTGAGCGGGCTGGTCTGTGCGAGACCCGAGAACACCTGTCCGAGCTTCTCGACGAGCGGGATACCGGGGCGAACAAGCGGATCGATGACGCCACCGGCAACGTTTACCGCGTCGGGAACAAGCTCACCGGACAGTGCCAAACGAACCGACTTGGCAACAGCAACACCGGCCTTCTCTTGGGCCTCATCCGTTGACGCACCCAAGTGAGGCGTGACAACCACGTTCGGCAGGGCGAGAAGCGGTGAATCCTTAGGGGGCTCGCTGACGAACACGTCGAGACCGGCGCCAGCAATCTCACCGGTGGTGAGCGCGGTGTAGAGGTCGTCTTCGTTGATGAGGCCACCGCGCGCCACGTTGATGACGTAAGCAGTGTTCTTCATCTTCTTGAGCTGAGGGGCGCTGATCATGCCCGTGGTCTCGGGAGTCTTGGGCATGTGGATAGTGATGAAGTCACTCTGCTCGATGAGCTCGTCCAGGGTCACGAGCGTGACACCGAGCTGCTGGGCGCGAGCCGAGGTGACATAAGGGTCGTAGGCGATGATCGAGGTGCCAAATGCCTTCAAACGCTCCGCGATGAGGGCACCGATGCGACCCAAACCGATAATTCCGATGGTCTTTTCGAAAAGCTCCGTGCCGGTGTACTGGCTGCGCTTCCACTGCCCCTGAGCGAGTGCAGCGTGAGCGGCTGGGATGTGGCGAGCCAAGCTCAGGATGTGGCCAACGGTGAGCTCGGCGGCCGAAATGATGTTCGAGGTGGGTGCATTGACGACCATGACGCCAGCAGTCGTCGCCGACTTGATGTCGACGTTGTCAAGGCCAACACCTGCACGGGCAATCACCTTGAGGTTGGGGGCAGCACCAATGACCTCTGCGTCAACCTTGGTGGCCGAACGAACCAGGATGGCGTGAGCGCCGTGAACCGACTCGAGCAGAGCCGGACGGTCCGTTCCATCGACGGTGCGAACATCAAAATCAGGACCGAGGGCTTCGATCGTGGCGGGAGAAAGTTCTTCAGCGATGAGAACGACGGGCTTGGTCACGAACGAGTCCTAACAGTGTGAATGAGCACGAAATTGGGGAACAAAACCTGCATCAATGCAGGAAATCTCTAGGTCTAATCCTAGCCAGCTGCACCAGTGGCAAACATCGCTGTCACGGGGACGCCGAGCACCAAATCAAGGTTGATCACGGCCGTCAGCAGCACGGCAACAAGGAGGGTGCCCGCAAAGCGACGAATGGGAGCTTTGCGCGCCACGAGCAAAGCAGCAACGAACAGGATGACGGGGGCTAGAACATCAAGGAAAATCACGACCCATCCGACTGCGGTGAGCTGCAAGCCGAGCTGAAAGCGCTGATTCTGGATTCCCAAGAAGTTGCCCACACCCGCCCAGACAAACCAGGCGAACAGCAGGCCGAATGCACCAGCGACGATTGTCTTAATCACAACTATCCCGCCCACGAGAAATAGGGCCAGGGCAGCAGCACGAGCGCACCCGCCACCAAGAGGATGAACCTCACGGCGCGGTGTCGATTGCGGCCAGCGATGAGGGCCGCAACAAATACGACTGGCCCTGCCGCGACGGCCATCCACAGCCCCAGAACAAACATAGCGTTGCCGAGCGGGTCGGCGATCTTGATCGGGTCGCGCAAGGCGGTGATCAGCCAAGCAATGGAGAACAGCAGGTAGACACCGGCCAGAATTCCGGTGGCGAACAGTGCGACCTGCTCCCCCACCGAACCCCGCGCGGTTTCGGGCGCGCCATCAGATGACTCATTCGAGACCTGGGGCGCCTTGTCTTCCACGGTCTCAAACGTGGGAGACGGCGAAAGGGATGCACCCTCGCGTCGCTTGGGAACACTCCACGTGCCACCACCGCGCTGGCGACTTTCGTCACCAGCCCAGCTCAGGGCCTCGTCGTCAGTGTTTTCCATATGCGACGCACCTGTGAGGGTGCATCCCTTTCGATGTCTGTCGAACTAGCGAGCGGCCGAGCCCTCTACGTAGTCCTTGTCCTGCGGACGCCATGCGAACAGAGCGCGGAGCTTCTGGCCGACCTTCTCAATCGGGTGAGCTGCACCCTTATCGCGGAGGGCCTGGAATTCCTTGGCGCCGTTGTCCTGGTCGTTGATGAAGCGAGTAGCGAAGTCGCCAGTCTGGATGTCCTTGAGGACCTCCTTCATGTGCTCCTTGACGCTGGGGTCGATCACGCGAGGACCGGAGACGTAGTCACCGAACTCAGCGGTGTCAGAAACCGACCAGCGCTGCTTGGCGATGCCACCCTCCCACATCAGGTCAACGATGAGCTTGAGCTCGT